>NZ_BSPX01000005.1:0-114491 GCF_030161255.1 Zoogloea oryzae | reverse complement strand
GCTCGCATCGAACGCCCGGCGTTTCTGTTTCATCAAGTTCTCCTCTACGGGTGGATGATCCACCTATCGAGGTGTCCGAGGAAATTAGACCACTACACCCACCTGAAACCAATCAGCTCCCGACCGGGAGCAAAAAGTATCCGGCCGGGAGCAAAAAGGTCCCAACTCGGAGCAAAAAGCTCCCGGTTGGAGATGCCGGGCTCCGGCCCTGTCGCGGGTTTGCATTGCGCCGGTCAGGCCCCATTGCGGCCCCATCCCATCACCCAGGAGATACGTGCCATGAAATCCGTCTTTCCCATCTCTGCCCTCGCGGTGCTTGTGCTGACTGCTGTGCCCCTCGCCGCCCACGCTGCCTGCCCCAGCGATCTCGAAGCCGCCGCCGTGGCCGCCGCCATCGTCGCCCACCAGCCGGTGCCGACGCCCGCCGGCGAGATGAGCATGGCCGATGGCCTGTGTGGCCGCGACAAGGTGGTGCGCTTCCTCGCCCAGACTTATGGCGACGTGGCGGGCTACAAGGCCGGCCTCACCAACCCGGCGGTGCAGAAGCGCTTCAACCACGACGCGCCCCTGCGCGGCACCCTGTTCAAATCCATGCTGGTGGCCGATGGCAGCGAGCTGCCGGTGAGCTTTGGCACCCGCCCGGTGTTCGAGGCGGACATGATCGTCGAGGTGGGCGATCCAGTCGCCCTGGCCAAGGCCGACACGCCCCTGGCGGCCCTGAAGGCACTCAAAAGCTTCTCGCCCTTCATCGAGTTGCCCGACCTGATGGTGGCCGACCCGTCGAAACTGGGCGGCCCGATGCTGGCGATGATCAACGTGGGCGCCCGCGCCGGCGTGGTCGGCAAGGCCATCCCCATCAAGGCGACGCCCGCGCTGGCCGAGTCCTTCGCCACCATGACCGTGACGATTACCGACAACACCGGTGCGGTGCTTGACACCGGCAAGGGCAGCGCCACCCTCGGCAACCCCCTGAACGCTGCCAGCTGGCTGGCCCGGGATCTGGCCGCCGCCGGCACGCCGCTGAAGCGTGGCGACCTGCTGTCGCTGGGCTCCTTCACCAAACTCTTTCCGCCCAAGGCGGGGATGGGGGTGACGGCGAAATACGAAGGGCTGCCGGGGAATCCGGTGGTGGGGGTGAGGTTTCGCTGAGGGCGACCGGGGGGCATCGCGCCGGCCCGTCGGCACCACCCGCCCTGTAGGTCGGACTGTAGGTCGGACTTCAGTCCGACAACCCCATCCGCTCAAGCCATGCTGTCGGACTGAAGTCCGACCTACAGGTACGGGGCGTGATCGGTGTGATGACGAGGCGGCGGCGCCGGCGCCTATTCGTCCCGCGCCTGGGTCATCACTACCCGGCCGCTTTCCAGGCGCTCTACCTGGGCCAGGGTGGAGACGGGCACGTGCAGGGCTTCGATGTGTTCGCGGCCTTGCTTGAAGCGTTTTTCGACCACGAAGCCGGCGCCCCGCACGTCGGCGCCGGCTTCCCGGGCCATCTCGATGAGGGCGGCGGCGGTGCGGCCGTTGGCGAGGAAGTCATCGACGATCACCACCCGCTGGCCGGGGCGGATGTAGCGGGTGGAGATTGCCAGCCGCGTCTCGACGCCCTTGGTGGGCGACGGAATGCTGCGGCAGATGGAGGGCGCTTCCACGTCGGTCGAGTATTTCTTGGCGTACACCATCGGCACGCTCAGGGCCTGGGCGACGATCAGCGCCGGGGCGATGCCGCTGGCCTCGGCGGTGAGGATCACGTTGGGCTGGAAGAAGGACAGCCGGCGGGCGAGCTCATGGGCCAGCTCGAAGATGAAGCCGGGCTCGATGCGGTGGTTGAGGAAGTGGTCGATGACCAGCATCTGGCCGTCGATGCTGCCTTCGGATTCGATCCGGCGGACGAGGGGGGCGTAGGGGGCGGTGAGATCTAGATGGGGGCTCATGGTGAGACTCGGCGGGAGACGGTGATTCCGGTGCCGGGGGTTACCGGCACGATCACTCTAGGACGATGACGGCGAGCTTGTCGTGACGCTTTCCGCGAGCCGGGCCAGCCGGCGGCGGACAAGGCCAATATGTTCACGCAGGGTGTAAAGCTCGTTGCTGAAGGCGAGGGGCAGCTTGCGGTGGGCGGCGCGCATCTCGATGCGGTCGAGGCGCAGGTTGAAGGCGTCGAGGGCGTCGGCGGTGCGGGCGGCTTCGGGCAGGGCGTCGATCTCGGCTTCGAGGTATTTGAGCTCGCCGTACCAGCGATACACCCGCGAGCGCATCCGCCAGTTGTAGATGCCGGGGATGATCTTGGTGAGGGGGATCACCACCGCAAACAGGGGCAGCACCATCACCAGCAGGCGGTCGATGAGCACGGCCAGCCAGAAGGGCAGGTAGCGCTGCAGCAGCGGCGGGCCGGAATCGTAGAAGCGCTGGGCCATGGGGTGCAGCGGCAGGGCGTGGTCGCGGGGCGTGGGGAAGGCGTTGGCGTCCTGGAGCAGGCCGGGCGGGCTGTGGATCTCGCGGGCGTGCTTGAGGAGCAGGGTGACGATGGCCGGGTGGATGTCGGCGCGCACCACCAGGTTGGCGGTGGCGGCCAGCAGCTGGATGTCGCGGGCAGGTTTGTCGGCGTGGATCTTGATGGCGCCCCGGGGCAGCACCACCTTCACGAGGTGGGGGAAGTGGCGCACGTAGCCGTCGGCCTGGGCAAAGTTGAGCAGGCTGATGCCGTCGGTGTGGAGGAGGGCATCGACCACCGGCGCCTGGGGCGCGCCCACCACGAAGAAGGCGTCGATCTCGCCGCGGCGCAGGGCGTCCACGGCGTCCATGCCGCCGATGGCGAGCAGCTTCGGGTCGTTGGTGGCAAAGCCGTTGGCGGCCAGTAGTTGCAGGGCGAAGAGCTGGGCGCCGCTGCCCTGAACGCCGATGGCGATCTTGCGGCCCTTGAGCTGGTAGATGCGGTCGTACTGGGCGTCACCCCGATAGAACACCCACACCGGCTCGAGATACATGCTGCCGAGGGTGGCGAGATCGTCGGATTCGGGTTCGTTGGCGATGCCGCCCTGGATGAAGCCCACGTCCACGTCGTCGTCGGTCTTCAGGCGGCGGAGGTTTTCCACCGCGCCGCTGGAGGGGCGCAGCTCGACCTCGATGCCTTCCTGGGCAAATTTTTCCCGGTAGCGTTCGCCGAAATACTGGTAGGCGCCGCCTTCGACGCCGGTGGTGATGACGATCTTCTTGGGCGGCGCCGGCTTGACGAACTGCCAGGCCAGCGCAAAGGCGGCGGCGACGAGCAGCAGCGCCGGCAGGGCGAGCAGCAGCAGGTCGCGCAGATTGCGGGTGTCGCCGTTGGCGGAGGTGGGCCGGCCCATGATGGATGTCGTCGTCGTGCGGCGTGGGGGCGAATCTTACCGCGCCCGGCCCCGGCCCGGCGAGCACCCGCGCAGGGCGCGCCGACGGGTGGCTTCTGCCGGCGGCGATTCTCCGGTACATTGCGCGCCCGGCTTTGATGTAAAAGGTGTTTTCGACGATGACGCGGCTGTTGCTTGCCCCGATGGAAGGCCTCGCGGACGACGTGCTGCGTGAGGTGCTGACCCGCGTGCCGGGTTACGACCACGCAGTGACGGAGTTCGTCCGGGTGTCGGGCACGCTGCTGCCCCGGCGCGCCTTTGCGCGGGTGTCGCCCGAGCTGCACGCCGGCAGCCGGACGAGCAGCGGCACGCCGGTGCGGGTGCAGCTGCTGGGCTCCGATCCGGCCTGCATGGGCGACAACGCGGCCCAGCTGGCGCGGATGAACCCGGCGGGGATCGACCTGAACTTCGGCTGCCCGGCGCCGCTGGTCAATCGCCACGGGGGCGGGGCTGCGCTGCTGGATACGCCGGAGGTGCTCCACGCCATCGCCTGCGAGGTGCGCCGCGCGGTGCCGCGGCACATTCCCTTCACCGCCAAGATGCGGTTGGGCGTGGGCGACACCGGGCGTGCGCTGGAGTGCGCCCAGGCCCTGGCCGACGGCGGCATCGAGGATCTCGTCGTGCATGCCCGCACCAAGACCGACGGTTACCGCCCGCCGGCCCACTGGGAATGGGTGGCGCGCATCGCCGACGTGGTGGACGTGCCGGTGGTGGCCAACGGCGAGGTTTGGAACGAGGCCGACTGGCGACGCTGTCGCGCGGTGAGCGGCGCGGCCGATGTGATGCTCGGGCGCGGCGCGGTGTCCGATCCCTTTCTGGCACGGCGAATCCGCGCCGGCGGTGAGACCGAGCCGGACCGCGAGGCCGAGTGGTTGGAGCTGCTGCCGCTGATCGGTGAGTTCTGGCGGCGCGTGCTGGCCAAGGTCGAGGCGCGCCATGCGCCGGGCCGGCTCAAGCAGTGGCTGGGCATGCTGCGGCGCAACTTCCCGCGGGCCGAGATCCTCTATGCCGAACTGCGCCCCCAGAAGGATCCGCTGGTGGTCGCCCACATCCTGGGCTGTCATGGCGTACCGGTGCTGAAGGCCGCCGCGTAGAATTGCGGGATGTACGCCAATTCGAAGATTCCCGAGAGCGCCCAGCCGGGCGTTCATGAGCACCTCATCGAGCGGGTTGCCAAGCATGCCCGCTCCGATTTCCGCAAACCCTATCTCGATTACAACAAGGCCGCTTTCGAGGCCAGCCTCGCTGGCTGGGACGGCAAGGCGCCGCTGATCCTCGACGCGGGCTGCGGGGTGGGGCACAGCACCATCCAGCTGGCCCGGGCGTTTCCCGAGCACTGGGTGATCGGCGTGGATCAGTCGGAAGACCGGCTGTCCCGCAAGAAGCCTTACCCCGACGCGCTGATGCCGAAGAACATGGTCTTCGTGCGGGCCGATCTGGTGGATTACTGGCGGCTGATGGCCGACGCTGGCCTCCGGCTCGACCGGCATTACATCCTGTACCCCAACCCGTGGCCGAAGATCGGGCACCTGGCCCGGCGATGGCATGCGCATCCGGTGTTTCCTTTTGTGCCAAGGCTGGGGGGAAGGCTGGAATGCCGCAGCAACTGGCATATTTATGTGGAAGAATTCGCCCTCGCGATCGGTCTGCTGACCGGCCGCGAGGTTGGCTGGGAGGCCTTCGAGGCCCCATCGCCGCTCACGCCTTTTGAACGCAAGTACCGGGATTCCGGCCAGACCCTTTACCGGTGTGTGGTGGAGCTCGATAGCCAACCAAAACTGGAGGAAAACCCGTCATGACCCAATTTCAATCCGAACCCCTGACCGAAGAAGAACTGGAGCAACTCGAGGAGCTGCTGGTTTCCGACGACGTGCCCGCCGACTGCATGAACATGGAGATGCTGGACGGCTACCTGGCCGCCATCGTCTCGTCGCCGCTGCCGATCAAGGTGGAAGAATGGCTGCCGGCGGTGTGGACTGCCGACGAGGGCGAAGTGGGCTTCGGCTCCGGGGCGGTGCTCCAGAAGGCCATCGAGCTCGTCCTGCGCTACTACAACGACATGCTGGCGGTGATCGGTGACGAGCTGGGCGACGAGGAGGGCGAGGCCGAAGGCTGGCAGCCGTTCTGCTACGCCCAGGGTGGCGACGACGACCCCGCCATCGGCGAAGAATGGACCAACGGCTTCGAGCAGGGCTTCGAGATGTGGCCGGTGGAATGGCCTGACAAGGTGAGCGACACGACCATCGCCGAAGCGTTGCTCGAGACCATCCTCGGGCCCGAAGAGGAAGTCTCGGTGCTGCCGGATGCCGAAGCCCAGCTGGCCGAGCTTGAAGAAAAGGGCCTCGCCGTGCAGCGGCTCTACCAGAACTGGCGCGCCCTTGGCCTGCCGACGCCGGAACCGGTGGCCGTGACCGCCGCCACCGGCGCCGCCAGGAGCGGCCCGGGCCGCAACGAACCCTGCCCCTGTGGCAGCGGCAAGAAGTACAAGAAATGCTGCGGCGAAGGGAAGTAAGCCTCCGCAGCCCTGAGGGCCCGGTTTTGTGGGCCTGAAGTACCGCGGCGAGATCGACGGCCTGCGGGCCGTCGCCGTCTTGCCGGTGATCCTGTTCCACGCTGGCTTCGGCCTTTTCGGCGGCGGCTATGTGGGCGTGGATGTCTTCTTCGTGATCAGCGGCTACCTGATCACGACCATCCTGCTTTCCGAACTCCAGGCCGGCACCTTCACCCTCGTCGGCTTCTACGAGCGGCGCGCCCGGCGCATCCTGCCGGCGCTGTTCGTGGTGATGCTGGCGACGCTGCCTTTTGCATGGTTGTGGCTGGCGCCGGGGGAAATGCAGAAGTTCTGCAACAGCCTGATCGGCGTCTCGCTGTTCACGTCCAATGTGCTGTTCTGGCGCGAGAGCGGCTATTTCGACAGCTCGGCGGAGCTCAAGCCGCTGCTCCACACCTGGAGCCTGGCGGTGGAGGAGCAGTACTACGTTTTCTTCCCGCTCCTCCTGATGGCCGCCTGGCGCCTGGGGCGGCGGCGGATCGCGATGCTGCTGGCGGTGCTGCTGGCGGCCAGCCTGGTGGTGGCCGAGTGGGGCCTGCGGCGCGATCCGACCGCCGCCTACTATCTGCTGCCCACCCGGGGCTGGGAGCTGCTCATCGGTGCGCTGGCGGCGGTGGTGCTGTCGGCCCGGGCTGGCGAGGGCGGGGCGCTCGTCCCGCCGCGGGCGTGGATGGGACAGGTGGCCAGCCTTGCGGGCCTGGTGGCGATCGCCGCGTCGGTCTTCCTGTTCGACCGGACCACGCCCTTCCCCGGGGCCTACGCGCTGCTGCCCACCGTGGGAACGGCGCTGGTGATCCTCTTCGCCACGCCGCAGACCGGCGTCGGGGCGATCCTGGGCAGCCGCTTCTTCGTGGGCGTGGGGATGCTCAGCTACAGCGCCTACCTGTGGCATCAGCCGCTTCTCGCCTTTGCCCGCGTGCGTGCCATCGGGGCGCCGAGTCATGGGTTGATGGCGGCGTTGGCGGTGGCGTCGGTGGGGCTGGCCTATCTCAGCTGGCGTTTTGTCGAGCGGCCTTTCCGCCAGCGGCGGACGATTCCCCGCCGGGCGGTGTTCGTGCTGAGTGGCGTGTTCCTATTGTTCTTCATCGCCGTGGGGCAGGGCGGGCGGATGACCGGCGGCTACGAGGCCGCGCGCCTCGATGAACGCCAGATCGCCCTGCGCAAGACGGCCGAGCCCAGCCCCCTGCGCGATGCCTGTCACACCCTCGATTCACCGGATTTCACCCCGCCGTCCCGCAGCTGCATGTATTTCAGCGGCCGGACCACCTGGGCGGTGTTCGGCGACAGCCACGCGGTCGAGCTCGCCTACGCGCTGGCCGAAGGCCTGCGGGATCACGGGCAGAGCCTCAGGCACCTGAGCTTCAGCGGTTGCGGCCCGGTGCTCGGGCTGGGCGATCTGGACACGCCTTGCCGGCGCTGGTCCGATGCGGCGCTGGCCTATCTGCTGTCGTTGCGAGGCGTCGATACGGTGGTGGTGGCCTACCGGATGAACCTGTATCTCTTTGGTGAGCACGAAGGCGTCTATCCGGCGCTGCCCGACACGGTGGGCGAGACGACGCGGCAGCGGGTGTGGCGCAGCTACGTGGATCTGGTGACGCGCCTGCACGCGGCCGGCAAGCGGGTGGTGGTGGTTGAGCAGGCGCCAGAGCTGCGCAAGGGCATCGGCGATCTCATCCTGCTGGAGCGCGGCGAGCGGATCGTCGGCGTTGCCGAGCGGTGGTGGATGCGCCGTCAGCGTTTTGTGCGCGATCATCTGGCCGACTTGCCGTCGGGCGTGATCCTGGTGGACCCGGCCGACGTCCTGTGCGACGGCAAGGTCTGTCTGGCCGCCAGCGGAGGCAAGGCCGACTACTTTGACGACGACCACCTGTCGGTGCATGGCGCCCGCAAGGTGGCGGGACAGATTTTCAAACTGGCGGCGCCCTCGGGCCCGTCGTGACACGGAGCAAGAACTTGGCCGATCCCTGCCTTACCTGCGGCGCGTGTTGCGCGAGCTTTCGGGTGGATTTCCACGTTTCGGATCTCGAAACCTGCCCTGGCGGCTGCGTGCCGGTGGCCCTGACGGTGCCGGTGACGGCCACCCTGGTGCGGATGCGCGGCACCGACGACGGCCCGCCGCGCTGCATCGCGCTGGCCGGCGAGATCGGCCAGGAGGTCAAATGCACGATCTACGACCGTCGTCCCGGGCCGTGCCGGGATTTCGCGCCCTTCGCGGCGCTGGGCATCGGCGACGAAGGCTGTGCCCGCGCCCGGCGTCGTCATGGCATGAAGCCGCTCGACGAGTGACTTCCTGCCGCTGATGACGGTGGTTTGACAGTTAGAAACATATATTTGATGCCCTTGTCTCGCAGCAGGCTTAGTCTGTCGGTTTGACCACCACCAGGAGAGACATATGGGTTTGCTGAGTTTCGTACGTGAAGCGGGCGAGAAGCTGTTCGGCCGCAAGGATGTGGAAGCCGCCGCCGCCGAGCCCAGTGCCGCCGACAAGCTGGCTGAACTCAACCAGAAGGCCGCCGCCTCGATCGTGGCCTACATCGACAAGCAAGGTCTCGACACCAGCGGGCTGGCGGTGAGCTTTGATGGCGCCAGCAGCACCGTGACGGTGGCCGGTACCGTGCTCGATCAGGCCACCAAGGAGAAGGTGCTGCTGTGCTGCGGCAACGTGGACGGCGTGGACAAGGTGGATGACCAGCTTGCCGTGACCAACCCCGAGCCGCCGGCCCAGTTCCACACCGTGGTGCGGGGCGACACCCTGTCGGCCATCGCCAAGGCGTTCTATGGCAACGCCAACGCCTACATGAAGATCTTCGAGGCCAACAAGCCGATGCTCGGCCACCCGGACAAGATCTACCCGGGCCAGGTGCTGCGCATTCCGGCCTGATTCCGGCGTTTGATGGGCTGCCGGCGGGCGGCCCGGATTGGCGGATTGGGTCGGGTCTGACACAATCCGCCGCTCCTCACATCTTTCGGCATCTGCCCGGAGCCCGCCACCATGACCATCCGTTTCCCTGTCGAAGGCGAATTCATCCAGCTCGACCAACTGCTGAAGGCCTCGGGCCTGTGCGGCTCGGGCGGCGAAGCCAAGCAGCGCGTCGCCGATGGTGCAGTCTTCGTGGATGGGGAAATCGAGAATCGCAAGCGGGCCAAGCTGCGCCCGGGGCAGCGCATCGACTTTGCCGGCGAGACCATCGAACTGGTCGCCGCCGGCTGATCGTTTTCTACCGGATTACTTCAGCAGCCCTTCGGCCTTGAGCGCCGCCTGAACGGCGGGGCGGGCCTTGATGCGTTCGGCAAAGGCGCCGAGGCTCGGCCACGGGCTGAGATCCACGTTCACCAGTCCCGCCCAGCCCAGCACCGTGAAGAGGTAGGCGTCGGCCACCGAGAACTCGTCGCCCAGCAGGTAGGGCTTGGCGTCGAGGGCCGTGGCCACGATCGGGAAGCGTCGGGCCAGGTTGGCACGGGCGGCTTCGCGCATGTCGTCGCTGGCGGCCGGGTTGAACAGCGGGCTGAAGCTCTTGTGGAGTTCGGTGCCGATGAAGGTCAGCCATTCCTGCAGTCGGGCGCGGGCGAGGGTGCCGGAGGGCGGGGCGAGCTTCTTCTCGGGCACCAGGTCGGCCACGTACTGCACGATGGCCGGGCCTTCGGTGAGGAGTTCGCCACCATCCAGCTGCAGCGCCGGCACGTAGCCCTTGGGGTTGATGGCGGCGTAGTTGGCGCCGGTCTCGGTCTCCTTGGTGCGCAGGTTCACCTTTTCGAGGGTGACGTCGAAACCGGCCTCGCGCAGCACGATGTGGGGCGAGAGGGAGCAGGCGCCAGGGGAGTAATAAAGCTTCATGGGTGTGTCTCCTTGAGTTTTTTTCAGTTTGGGTGGATGTCGCCATCCAGGTACAGCCAGTGGCCGTCCTCGCGGACGAAGCGACTGGTTTCGTGCAGGCGGTGGGCGCGGCCGCCGATCTTGTAGCGGGCCACGAATTCCACCACCGCATGGGTCTCGTCGGTCTGCTCGAAGCGCTTGACCGCGAGGCCCAGCCACTTGGTGGGCGGATCGTCGGCAAGGTTCAGGGCGGACGGACGGAAATCGGGATGCCAGGTGGCAAGGAGGTAGTCGTCCCGGCCGAGGGTGAAGGCGGTGTAACGGGAGCGCATCAGCGCCTCGGCGGTGGGCGCCGGTTCGCCGTGGTCGAGGTGCCGGCCGCAACAGGCGGCATATTCGGCGGGCTTGCCGCAGGGGCAGGGATGGGCCATGGGTGGGCAGCGGTTGGAGCAGGAGGCGGCATTCTGGAATGAGGCGGGTGGGCTCTGCAAGCAATCGCGATGCCATTCCTTGAGATTCCGGCATGGGTGCCGTTAGAGACAAGGTCAACGATCTTGGGCAGATAATCAGCATTCCGGTTGCTGGAAGTCGGGGCGTCGCTTGCCCGGCCGGACGGTGCGAGGTGGAGGCATGGGATTGAAAAGTCGGGGAATGGGTATTCGGGGCAAGCTGATCGCGATCTTCGTGGTCATCAAGGTGCTCCCGTTGCTGTTGCTGGCGCTGCTGGCCTGGGGGATGGCCCAGCGGCTCGGGGATACGGTGAGCGCCAGGGCGAGCGCAATGGCCGAGTCGATGCTGGCGACGGTCAAACAGGTGGGCGAGGGCGCCACCAATGATTCGATCAAGGCCCTGGACGACCGGGCGCGGATCGCCATCGAGCGGCTCACCACCGACACCGCGCGGGCGGTGGCCAGCTTTCTGTATGATCGGGATTCGGATATCCGCCAGGCATCCCTGATCGAGCCCTCCGAAGGCGCGTACCGCAACTTCCTGCTTTATCGGCTGCGGCCGGTCCATCGCCACGGTCCGTGGCAGCTGGCGGAGGATGGCGCCCGCTGGGAGCCCGCGGCTTCGGATGAATGGGACGAGGCGCTGGCGGCCGACCCTCGTCAGGCGCTGGCCGACAACGCGAAGTCGTTCAGTGCCCGTCCGCCCGAATACATCGGCCATGCGGAACCCCGCCCGCTGTTTGTGGAGATGAGCTTCGTCGACCTGCAGGGCAGGGAGCGGGTGAAGGTGGTGACCGGCGATCTCATGCCGGGCGAACTGCGCGACGTGAGCAATCCGCACCACACCTTCCTGAAGGCCGAGCGCTACTGGCCCGAGCTGAAGAAGCTCAAGCCGGGCGAGATCTACGTCTCGGACGTGATCGGCGCCTACGTGGGCAGCAAGGTGGTGGGCGCGTATCTGCCGGCCAGTGCCAAGAAGGCGGGCATCGAGTTCAAGCCGGAAGAGTCGGCCTACGCGGGCACCGAGAACCCGGTGGGCAAGCGCTTCCGCGGCATCGTGCGGTGGGCGACGCCGGTCCAGCGGGGCGGCAGGATCGTCGGCTACGTGACCCTGGCTCTCGATCACGACCACATCCGCGAGTTCACCGACCACATCAGCCCGACCGATTCGCGCTACACCCCCATCAACGACGCCATCGTCGGCAACTACGCCTTCATGTGGGATCACCGCAGCCGCGCGATCTCGCACCCGCGGGATTACTTCATCCCCGGTTACGATCCGGCCACCGGTGAGCCGGTGACGCCGTGGCTGGACCAGTCGCTTTACGAAGCCTGGCAGGCGTCGGGCAAGTCGTCACGGGACTTCCTCGAGACGGTAAAACCCTTCGACGAGCAGTCGCTAAAGAAGAAGCCGGCGGTGGCACTGATCAAGGCTGGCACCGTGGGGCTCGACTGTCGCTATCTCAACTTCTCGCCCCAGTGTGCCGGCTGGAACCAGCTCACCGAAAAGGGCGGCTCGGGCTCGTTCACGATCTTCTTCTCGGGCCTCTGGAAACTGACCACCGCAGCGGCGATCCCGTATTACACCGGCCAGTACGCCCAATCCCCGCGCGGTTTCGGCATCGTCACCATCGGCGCCAACGTGGATGACTTCCACCGGGCGGCGACCGAATCGGCCAAGCGCATCGGGCAGAGCATCGCCGAGATGGACAAGTCGCTCCTCGCCCAGCGCCAGGGGCTGCAGGACGGCATCGCCGAGAACCTGACCCAGACTGCCGGGGCGCTCACGCTATCCACGCTGCTGATGGTGGCGCTGGTGATCGTCGTGGCGATCTGGATGGCCCAGTTCATCACGCGCCGGATCACCACCATGATCGGTGGCCTCGGGCGCTTCCAGGCGGGCGAGCTGTCCTATCGCCTGAAGGTGCAGACCGACGACGAGATGGGGCAGCTGGCCCAGTCGTTCAACAGCATGGCCGACGAGGTGCAGGAATCGTTCAAGCGCTCGGAAGAGGCCCGGACCCGGGCGGAGGAGGCCAACAAGCTCAAGTCGGACTTCCTCGCCAGCATGTCCCACGAGCTGCGCACGCCGCTCAACGGCATCCTCGGCTATTCGGAGCTGCTGCAGCTCGAACTGGCCGATCCGGTCCATCTGGAGTACGCCACCACGATCCAGTCCTCGGGCAAGCACCTGCTGGACATCGTCAATGATCTGCTCGACCTCGCGAAGATCGAGGCCGGGCGGCTCGAATTGAAGTCGACGAACCACGGTCTGGTCGGCCTTGCCCGCGAACTTGTTGGCGCCCACCGCCCCCATGCGCAGGCCAAGGGGCTGTCCCTGGAGCTCGAACTGGCCGACAACCTGCCCGAGTCGCTGTCGATGGACATTCAGCGGGTAAGACAGATTCTCAATAATCTCTTGAACAACGCGATCAAGTTCACAGAGAATGGCAGGATTGGCCTTCGCGTGACACTGGACGGCGAGCGGGTTGCCTTCGCCGTCTCCGACACCGGGCCGGGCATCCCGCCCGAGGCACAGGAAGTCATTTTCGAGAGATTCCGCCAGTTGGACCAATTCCTGACCCGTGACCACGGTGGCACCGGCCTTGGTCTCGCCCTCGCGCGGGAGCTCGCGCACCTGCTGGGCGGCGACCTCGTCGTGCAGTCGATCATGGGCGTTGGCTCCACATTCACCCTGTTCCTTCCGATCACCCTCCCGCAGTCCCGATAGGCACTTTCCATGAGCGATTCGTCCTCCTCCCTGAAAAGGGTTCTCGTTGTAGACGACAACGTGATCAACCGACGCCTCGCGATCGCATTCGTGAGCCGCCTCGGGTACACCACGGATCAGGCCGAGGATGGCCCGGACGCGCTTGCCAAGCTGGATGCCGAGCCCTTCAGCATCGTGCTCCTCGATATCAGCATGCCCGGCATGTCGGGTGAAGAGGTGCTCGCGCGCATCCGCGCCGACAGCCGATTCGGCGGCCTGCGCGTCATCGCCTATACTGCCCATGCGCTCCCGGAAGAGAGGCAGCGGCTCATTGATGCGGGTTTTGACGATCTGCTGATCAAGCCGATCACGCTGGGCGCCGTCGAGCGCGTGCTCCAGGCCTGATGCACGCACCGGCATGGTGCGGGAGCCGTTGAACTTGCTGGAAAAATTGGATTGTGCGTTCGCACAATCGAGGTAGTTTTAAAATATAATATATATAAGACTTGGCTCTGCCTTATAAAAACCAAAGGCCGGTCTGTGAGGGAGACGCGCCCCGGGGTTTTCCCGGCCCAACGCGCAAGACAGCATCACCGTAATGTAACCATCGTCTAGGAAGGATCTACCCATGCTTGAAGCCTACCGCCAGCACGTTGCCGAGCGTGCCGCCCTCGGCATCCCGCCGCTGCCCCTGTCGAAGCAGCAAACCCAGGCTCTGGTCGAACTGCTGCAGAATCCGCCGGCCGGCGAAGAAGCTTTCCTGGTAGATCTGCTGACTTACCGCGTTCCCGCCGGCGTCGATGACGCCGCCAAGGTCAAGGCCGAATTCCTGGCCAAGGTCGCCAAGGGCGAAGTGGCCTGTGGTCTGGTTTCCAAGGTCAAGGCCACCGAACTGCTGGGCACCATGCTCGGCGGCTACAACGTCAAGCCGCTGATCGACCTGCTGGGCGACGCCGAATGCGGCGCCAGCGCTGCCGAAGGTCTCAAGAAGACCCTGCTGGTCTTCGACTACTTCCACGACGTCGCCGAGCTGGCCAAGGCCGGCAACGCCAACGCCAAGGCCGTGATCCAGTCCTGGGCCGACGCCGAGTGGTTCACCTCCCGTCCGGAAGTCCCGGCTTCCCAGAAGCTCACCGTCTTCAAGGTCACCGGCGAAACCAACACCGACGACCTGTCGCCCGCGCCGGACGCCTGGTCCCGCCCCGACATCCCGCTGCACGCCCTGGCCATGCTGAAGAACCCGCGTCCGGGTATCGAAGCTGACGAGCCGGGCTCCCGCGGCCCGATCAAGCAGCTCGAAGCCCTGGCTGCCAAGGGCAACCTGATCGCCTACGTCGGTGACGTGGTCGGTACCGGTTCCTCCCGCAAGTCCGCCACCAACTCCGTGCTGTGGTTCACCGGCGAAGACATCCCCTTCGTCCCGAACAAGCGCTTTGGCGGCGTGTGCCTGGGCTCCAAGATCGCCCCGATCTTCTTCAACACCATGGAAGATGCCGGCGCGCTGCCGATCGAAATCGACGCCGGTCAGATGGACATGGGCGACGAGATCGAACTGAAGGTTGACGGCGCCACCGGCAAGGTCACCGCCACCAAGAACGGTGCCGTGATCGCCGAATCCCAGCTCAAGACCCTCGTCATCCTCGACGAAGTCCGCGCTGGCGGCCGTATCCCGCTGATCATCGGTCGCGGCCTGACGACCAAGGCCCGCGAATTCCTCGGCCTGCCGGTCTCCACCCTGTTCCGCCTGCCGCAGAACCCGGCCGACACCGGCACCGGCTACTCCCTGGCCCAGAAGATGGTTGGCCGCGCCTGTGGCCTGCCGGAAGGCAAGGGCATCCTGCCGGGCACCTACTGCGAGCCCAAGATGACCACCGTCGGCTCCCAGGACACCACTGGCCCGATGACCCGCGACGAGCTGAAGGATCTGGCCTGCCTCGGCTTCTCCGCCGACCTGGTGATGCAGTCCTTCTGCCACACCGCCGCCTACCCGAAGCTGGTGGACGTCAAGATGCACCGCGAGCTGCCGTCCTTCATCTCCACCCGTGGCGGCGTTGCGCTGCGTCCGGGCGACGGCGTGATCCACTCCTGGCTGAACCGCCTGCTGCTGCCGGATACCGTCGGCACCGGTGGTGACTCCCACACCCGCTTCCCGATCGGCATCTCCTTCCCGGCCGGTTCCGGTCTGGTTGCCTTCGCTGCCGCCACCGGCGTCATGCCGCTCGACATGCCGGAATCCGTGCTGGTCCGCTTCAAGGGCCAGATGCAGCCGGGCATCACCCTGCGTGACCTGGTCAACGCGATCCCGCTGTACGCCATCAAGGCTGGCCTCCTGACCGTCGAGAAGAAGGGCAAGAAGAACGTCTTCTCCGGCCGCATCCTCGAAATCGAAGGTCTGCCGGATCTGAAGGTCGAACAGGCCTTCGAACTGTCCGACGCCGCCGCCGAGCGCTCCGCCGCCGCCTGCGCGATCGCCCTGAACAAGGACCCGATCGTCGAGTACATGCGTTCGAACATCACCCTGATGAAGTGGATGATCGCCGAAGGCTACGAAGATGCCCGCACCCTGAAGCGCCGCATCAACGCCATGGAAGACTGGATCGCCAACGGCGTGCTGCTGAAGGGCGATGCCAACGCCCAGTACGCCGCCGTGATTGAGATCGATCTGGCCGACGTCAAGGAGCCGATCGTTGCCTGCCCGAACGACCCGGATGATGTGAAGGTGCTGTCCGAAGTCGCCGGCGACAAGATCGACGAAGTCTTCATCGGCTCGTGCATGACCAACATCGGTCACTTCCGTGCTGCCGGCAAGGTGCTGGATGGCAAGTCCGACATCCCGACCCGTCTGTGGATCGCCCCGCCGACCAAGATGGACGCCCTGATCCTGACCGAAGAAGGCTACTACAGCGTCCTCGGCAAGGCCGGCGCCCGTATGGAAATGCCGGGCTGCTCCCTGTGCATGGGCAACCAGGCGCAGATCCGCAAGGGCTCGACCGCGATGTCCACCTCCACCCGTAACTTCCCGAACCGTCTCGGCATCGACACCCGCGTGTATCTGGGTTCCGCCGAACTGTCCGCGATGTGCGCGCTGCTCGGCAAGATCCCGACCGTGGCCGAGTACATGGAGAACATCAAGGTGGTGAACGCCAAGGCGGCCGACATCTACCGCTATATGAACTTCGACCAGATCCCGTCCTTCGTTGAAGTGGCGGATACCGTCGAGATGTAAGACCTGCCGCTGCGCCTCAAGGCGCTGCTGCATTCAAACCCCGCGTCCCAGCAGTGCTGGGCGCGGGGTTTTTTCTTGGGCTCGGACCGCTATCGCGCCTTGCGCGCGGCGCAGGCGCATGGGGGGGTATTAGCTCAATATTTGTTTTTGTTGTTTTAAATGATAAACGCGGCTTTGCTTGTATAAACATTAAAAGTGATAATAACGAAAACCATAACGCGCGCCCATGAATCCAGTCGCCTCCGCCTCCCTGACATGTTCCACCCGTGACGCTGCCCGCCTGCTCGGGGTCAGTGTCCGTACGACCCAGCTGTGGGTTGAGGACGGGCGGCTTCGCGCCTGGAAAACGCCGGGCGGGCACCGCCGCATCCTGGTCGAGTCGGTCGAGCGGCTGCTGGAGGAGCAGCGTCGCGCGGGGGTGATCGTCGGGCCCGACGCCTTCAGTGTGCTGATCCTCAAGGAGAACGCCCGCGAACGCCGTGCGCTGCAAGCCTTGCTGAGCGCGGTGCTGCCTGATTGCAAGGTCTGGGCGGTGGCGAGTGGTTTCGAAGGGCTCATCCGGATCGGCGAGATCCGTCCTGATGTGCTGGTCACTGATCTGGGCGTCACCGGCCTCGATTTCTTCCGGATGATCCATTCCTTGATTGGATACGTCCGGGAGCGTCGAATGGTGGTCGTCGTCCTGCTGGCCGCAGGCGTCGACCGAGCTGCGGTGAGTGCCCGCCTGCCCGAAGACGTGGTGCTGCTGGAGCCGCCGGTGGATGGCTCGGAGCTGGCCGCCCTTGTGCTTGGATTGCTCCGGGATCCGCAACGCACCGTGTCGATGCAGCCCCCCGGTCTGGGAGCCTCAGGTTGATCTCGATCGACGCCGTGGCCTTGTCAGAACCGCGTGCCTGATGGTTGCCGTGTCGACACGGCGGGGATGGGGTTACATCATTGATCCGCCGGTCGATCGGAGTGCCGCAACTGGTCGATTGACATATTGACGCAACTGGCGACCGACTATCTAGCCTGAGAAGTATCCAAAACCCCCTGTCCGGGCTGCCGGACAGGGGGTTTTTTCGTTCACTGGCGGTATCGAGAGTGCTTTCAGCGTGCTGTTGTTACCCGTAATGGGTGCAGCAGACGGCCTGCAGTGATGGAAATATTCGATAAAAAGAAAAAATTTTAATAACAAAAACAACAAAAACAACATTCAAGTGCGTGGCGGTCCGCGTGATAAAGAAACTTCTGTGCAGGTCAAGAAGAGCGAATTATCAGCCAAATATCAGGCAACAATCAGTATATAAAAGAAAAAATTGTTATAGGTAGCCATGGGTGATCTTCCTTCAGAGGAGTCTGGATAGCCTTGATCCCATATCAAAACGTTAAATACAACAAATTAATGTACAAAATAAAAAAACTGATAATATCGGTAAAACAGGTAAGGACTTATGGCCACAGACGCTCTCTCCGCTCAGACATGTTCCACCCGCGAAGCGGCCCGCCTGCTCGGGATCAGCGTACGCACGGCGCAGCTGTGGGTCGAGGAGGGCCGGCTGCAGGCGTGGAAGACGCCCGGCGGGCATCGCCGGATCCTGATGGGGTCGGTGGGGCGGCTGCTCGACGAGCAGCAGCGGGCCGGCATCACGCGGCATGCGCCCTTTGGCGTGCTGCTGCTACGGGAGAACCCCGACGAGCGGCAGGCGCTGCAGCAGCAGCTCGAGGATGTGTTGTCCGACTGCGTCGTGATTGGCGTGGGCGATGGTTTCGAGGGCCTCATCCGCATGGGCGAGATGGCGCCGCGGGTGGTGATCACGGACCTTGGCGTCACCGGGCTGGATTTCTTCCGGATGATCGATGCGCTGATCGTCCATGCGAAGGATCGGGCCATGCTGGTGGTGGTGCTGGTGGCCTCGGAGGCCGACCGGGTGGGCGTGCGCCAGCGTCTGCCGGATGAGGTGGTGATCGTGGGGACGCCGCTCGATGGCGCGGAGCTGACGGTCATGGTGCGGGCCTTCCTGCGCAATTGGCGCAGGGATGACGAGCGGACAGGGGAGGGGCGGTGATGCGATCGAACATGCAGGTGCAAGGCAACGCCCGGGAGCGGGCGGTGAGCACGACGGCGCCTGGTCTGCCGTGGGACTGGATCGGCCTGGGCGGATCGACCGCGGCGCTTTTCGTCGTGGTGGGTGGCCTGCGCCTCGAGGTGCTGGCGCTGGCGGCGTTTCAGTGGATCGTGGTGGCGCTGCTGGGTGGATATCACGCGCGCCGTCACTGGCATGCGCTGGGTGCGGTGGAGGCCCGGCTTGCCAGTGTGATGGAGGTTGAGCGGGCGGTTCAGCCGCCGGTGGAAGGGCTCGACACCCTGTGCGAGGAGGTGCTGCCGGTGTGGAGCGGCCAGGTGGCCCTGGCCCGGCAGCAGACGGAGGAAGCCATCACCGCGCTTTCAAACCGGTTTGCGGGTATCTCGACACGGGTCGAGGCTGCGCTGGCCACGTCTCGCGGCGCCAGCGGCGACGACCTGGTTTCCCTGCTCAACATCAGCGAGACCGAGCTCGATCACATCGTCGCGGCGCTGCGGGATGCCCTCTCCCAAAAGGAGATCCTGCTCGAAGAGGTGGCGCGCCTGGCCGGCATCACCGGCTCGCTGCAGCAGATGGCGGGCGAGGTGGCCGACGTTGCCAAACAGACCAACCTGCTGGCGCTCAACGCGGCCATCGAGGCGGCGCGGGCGGGCGAGGCGGGCCGCGGTTTTGCGGTGGTGGCGGACGAGGTGCGCAAGCTGTCGTCGTCGTCGGGCGAGACCGGAAAGAAGATCGGCGAGACGGTGAGCTCGGTGACCCGGGCGATCCACGAGGTGCTGTCGGTCTCCGAGCGCAACGCGCGGGACGACCAGCTGCTGGTGAGCCAGTCCGGCCAGCAGATCGGGCAGGTGGTGCAGCGTCTGCGTACCGCGGCCGGGAAGCTGGTCGATTCTTCCCAGTCGCTGACCGCCGAGGGGCAGATGGTGGCGGGCGAGATCGGTGAGGTGCTCGTGGCGCTGCAGTTCCAGGATCGGGTCAGCCAGGTGCTTGGGCACGTGGAAACCGACATGGGGCGGCTCACCGGCCACCTGTCCGGCGTACGCGCCAATCTGCAGTCGGGCATCGCTCCGCAGCCTATCGATGTGGGAGCGTGGCTGATCGAGATGAGCCGCGCCTATACCACGCCCGAACAACATTCCCTGCATCGGGGCGAGGCTGCGGCCCGTGCCCAGGATGCGGCAGGCATCACATTCTTTTAAGGAAACACACATGGCAAAGACCATCCTCATCGTGGATGACTCGGCGTCCCTGCGTCAGGTCGTCGCCATCGCCCTGCGCGGAGCGGGCTACGACGTGCTGGAAGGCTGCGACGGGCGGGACGCCCTGGGCAAGCTGGACGGCCGCAAGGTCCACCTCATCATCAGCGACGTGAACATGCCGAACATGGACGGCATCAGCTTCGTGAAGGCCGTCAAGCAGCTGCCGGCCTACCGCTTCACGCCGGTGATCATGCTCACCACCGAGGCCGGCGAGGACAAGAAGCGCGAAGGCCAGGCGGCCGGCGCCAAGGCCTGGGTGGTCAAGCCCTTCCAGCCGCAGCAGATGCTCGGCGCGGTCGCCAAGCTGGTCCTGCCCTGATCCGATCTTTCGGAGGAGACAACGCCATGAACGCATCCGATCACAAGAACCTTGGCAGCAGCCACGTCGTGATTACTGGCGAGATGACCATCTACACCGCCCGCGAGTGGCGCGACGAGCTGTTGGCCGCGTTGGCCGCGCCGGGCGACGTGGAGCTTGACCTGTCGGGCGTCAGCGACATCGACGCGGCCGGCATCCAGCTGCTGGTGTCGCTGCGCCTGGAGGCGGCCGACGGCGACCGGGGCTTTCGTGTGCGTGCTGCCAGCAAGCGGGTGCTCGAGGCCTTCGAGTTCTGCCGGCTGCTGCGCTTCTTCGAGCTCGAGCCGGCGGCTCAGGCCTGACACGCGGAGCTGCCGACCATGACCGACCATTTCGAAGATCCGCTCCAGACCTTCATCGCCGAGAGCCGCGAGCTGCTCCAGCAGATGGAGGAAGCGCTGCTGGAAGTCGAGGGCAACGCCGACGACCCGGAAACCATCAACGCGATCTTCCGCGCCGCGCACACCATCAAGGGCTCGGCGGGGCTGTTCTCGCTGGACCACATCGTGGCCTTCACCCACGTGGCGGAGAGCGTGCTCGATCGGATCCGCGCCCATCAGCTTGCCTTCGAGCCGGCCTTCGGGGCGCTGTTCCTGGAAGTCTGCGACCAGCTGGGCGCCTTGATCGACGGCCTGGCCGCCGGTGAGGCGCCGGACGACGCGATCACCGCCCGGAGCGCGGCGCTCACGGCCCGGCTGCAGGCGGTCCTCGACCGGGGCGAGGGCGCGGCGCCGCAGTCCGGGCTTGACGAAGCCACCGGAGCCTCCGTCGCCGGGCTGCCGTCGGTGCCGGTGGCCGACACCGTGGCCAGCGGCCTGTGGCACGTGTCGATGCGGCCGGGCGCCGACCTGCTGCGTAACGGCATGGACCCGCTGTCGATCCTGCGCTATCTGGGCACCTTCGGCGAGATCGTCAGCCTCGAGACGGTGATCGGTGGAGTTCCGCCCCTGTCGGCCCTTGATCCCGAAACCTGCTATCTCGGCTTCGACCTCAGCTTTGCCAGCCAGGCCGACGCCGCCACGGTGAATGGCGCCTTCGATTTCGTGCGGGAGGACAGCCTGGTCCGGATCATCCCGCCTTACGGTCCGCTGGACGATTACCGGGCGCTGTTCCGCGATCTGCCGGACGACAATCTGCTGCTGGGCGAGATGCTCGTCCGCTGCGGTTCGCTCACCGCCGACGAGCTGGCCCTGGCCCTGCGCACCCAGGAAGCGCGGGCCGAAGCCTGCCAGATCACCGGCGAGCTCCCCCCGCTGATCGGCGAGGTGCTGGTGGAGCAGCAACTGGTGGATGCACCGCTGGTGGATGCGGCTCTCGATCACCAGCAGGAGGCCCGCAAGACCCGGGCCGGCGAGCCGACCCTGATCCGGGTGGACGCCGCCAAGCTCGACCAGCTCATCAACCTGGTGGGCGAGCTCATCATCGCGGGCGCCGGCGCCCAGCTGGTGGCGCGGCGGGTCAAGGTGCCCGAGCTGGTGGAAGCCACCGGCGTGCTGTCGCGGCTGGTGGAGGACGTGCGTGATTCGGCGCTCAACCTGCGCATGGTGCAGATCGGCGCCACCTTCAGCCGCTTCCGCCGGGTCGTCCGGGACGTGGCCGCCGAGCTGGGCAAGGACATCCAGCTCGACATCCGCGGCGGCGAAACCGAGCTGGACAAGACCGTCGTCGAGAAGATCGGCGATCCGCTCACCCATATCGTGCGCAACGCCCTGGACCACGGCATCGAGCCGGCCGACGTGCGCGCCGCCCGCGGCAAGCCGCGGCAGGGCCGGCTTAGCCTGAACGCCTATCACGAGTCGGGCAGCATCGTCATCGAGGTGAGCGATGACGGCGGTGGGCTGCACAAGGCGCGCATCCTGCAGAAGGCGGTCGAGCGCGGGCTGGTGAGCGAAGGCCAGGTGCTGTCGGACAAGGAGATCTTCGGTCTCATCTTCGAGCCCGGCTTCTCCACCGCGACGCAGGTCAGCAACCTTTCGGGGCGCGGCGTGGGGATGGATGTGGTCAAACGCAACATCCTGGCGCTGCGCGGCACCGTGGATCTGGACAGCGTGGAAGGGCAGGGCACCACGGTGCGCCTGCGCCTGCCGCTGACGCTGGCCATCATCGACGGCTTTCTCATCGGGGCTGGCAGTGCGTCCTACGTGGTGCCGCTGGAGCAGGTGCTGGAGTGCATCGAGCTGCCCGACAGGGACAAGCCCGAGCAGGGCGCGAGCTACCTCAACCTGCGCGGCGAGGTGCTGCCCTTCGTGCGCCTGCGTGACCTGTTCGACATCCCGGGCGAAGCGCCCCGCCGCGAGAACGTGGTGGTCGTGCAGTACGCCGGGGAGCGCGCCGGGCTGGTGGTTGATCAGCTCTTCGGCGAGTTCCAGACCGTCATCAAGCCCCTCGGCAAGGTCTTCAGTCATATCCGCTGCATCGGCGGTTCCACCATTCTGGGCAGCGGAGAAGTTGCCCTGATCCTTGATGTTCCCGGGCTGGTTCGGCAGGTGACCGAGCGCCAACCCGTTTCCCGTCACCTGTCTTCCACCCTGTCGCCGGTTTGAGCCGTCGGCCACTCTTTGGAGAATCGTCATGACCGTCAGCAAGAAAATGCTGTCCCTGATCCTGTCCGCCGCGTTCGGGATCATCCTCCTTGCCATCGTGGGCCTGACCCAGATGAGCCGGGTCTATGAAACCACCAACTACGCCAATGAAAACGTGGTGCCGAGCATCCTCACGCTGGATGCGGCCTTCTCGCCGATGGCCGCCGCCCGCACCCAGCTGTGGCAGCACATCGCCGCGTCCGATCCGGCGGTGATGGCTGCCCTTGAAGAGAAGATCGCCGCCCACCATCGCAAGATCGACGAGGCGCTGAAGAAGTACGAGGGCCTCCTCAGCGACGAGAAGGACAAGAGCCTGCTGGCCGCCGACCGGGCCGCGCTGGCCGCGTTTGACCAACTTCGCGATCGGGTCTATGTGCTCTCGCGGTTGAACAAGATGGAAGAGGCGCGGGACCTGCTCATGGCCAACCAGGCCACGATGGCCCGCCTGTGGGACGCCTTCGAGGATCACCGCCAGTACAACGCCGAGCTGGGCCGCAAGGCCGCCGAGGATGCTGCCCAGGGCGTGGCCAGCGCCCGCTGGGTGGCGATGGGGATCGGCGCGGCCACGCTGGTCGCGGTATCGCTCATCGGCGCGCTGATCACCCGCAGCCTGATGCAGCAGCTGGGCGGCGAGCCGGGCTACGCGGCCGAGGTGGTGTCGAAGATCGCCGAGGGCGACATGACGCTCACCGTCGACACCAAGGCCGGCGACACGACCAGTCTGCTCTACAGCGTGAAGACCATGAACGAGCGGCTCACGTCGATCATCACCGAAGTGCGCAGCTCGGCCGATTCGCTCTCCAGCGCGTCGGAAGAGGTGAGCGCCACCGCCCAGAGCCTGTCCCAGTCGTCCAGCGAGCAGGCGGCGAGCGTCGAGGAGACCTCGGCGTCGATGGAGCAGATGTCCGCGTCCGTCACCCAGAACAGCGAGAACGCCACTCTCACCGACAGCATGGCGGCGAAGGCGGCCAAGGAGGCGATCGAAGGCGGCGAGGCCGTGCGCTCGACCGTGGAGGCCATGAAGAGCATTGCCGACAAGATCGGCATCGTCGACGACATCGCTTACCAGACCAACCTGCTGGCCCTCAACGCGGCCATCGAGGCGGCGCGGGCTGGCGAGCACGGCAAGGGTTTTGCGGTGGTGGCGGCCGAGGTGCGCAAGCTGGCCGAGCGCAGCCAGGTGGCGGCCCAGGAGATCTCCGAGACCGCCAGGAGCAGCGTGGCCCTGGCCGAACGGGCCGGGACGCTGTTCGAAGGGATCATCCCGAGCATCACCAAGACCTCCGATCTGGTCCAGGAGATCGCCTCCGCGTCGGACGAACAGAGCTCCGGTGTCGGCCAGATCAACTCGGCCATGGCCCAGCTCTCCCAGACCACCCAGCAGAACGCGTCGGCCTCCGAGGAGCTCGCCGCCACTGCCGAGGAGATGAGCGCCCAGGCCGAGCAGCTGAGCAAGGCGATGGCCTACTTCAAGCTCGCCAGCGGTCATCGGGCGCGGCCCGCCCGCGCCGAGGTTGCCGGCCGTGCCGAGAGCCGCCGTCATTCCGGCCGGGCGCCGATCTTTGAAACCGAGTTTGTCCAGTTCGAGGGCTGAGAGATGGCCACGCTTGCCAGGAAAGACCTGCCGGCGGTCGCCTTCGAGCCCCGCCAGTACCTGACCTTCACCCTGGGCGGCGAGATGTACGCCGTCGAAACCCTCAGCGTGAAGGAGATCATCGAGTATGGTCAGGTGACCACCGTGCCGATGATGCCGCGGAGCATTCGCGGCGTCATCAACCTGCGCGGCGCGGTGGTGCCGGTGATCGACCTGAAGGCGCGCTTCGGCGGCCAGCCCACCGAGGTCACCCGGCGCACCTGCATCGTCATCATCGAGATGAGCGGCAGCGACGAGTGCCAGGTGCTGGGTATCGTGGTGGATACCGTCAGCGAGGTGCTGGAGATCCCGCCCGGCGAGATCGAGCCGCCGCCGGCCTTTGGCGCGCGCATCCGGGCGGATTTCATCCGCGGCATGGGCAAGGTGGGCGGCGGCTTCGTGATCCTGCTCAACGTGGAGGCGGTGCTGTCCACGGACGAGCTGTCGGCGCTCGACACGCTGTCGCGGCACGGGCAGCCGGTGGATGCCGGCGCCTTGCCGCGTCTTGCCAGCAGCGTGGCGGGCTGACGCCGTGACCACGACCGCCGTCCAGCGCCACGTCACGGGGCTGCAGGGCCAGCTGACGGACCGGGAGTTCGGCCAGTTCCGCGCGCTGATGTACTCGCTGGCCGGGATCAGCCTGTCCGACGCCAAGAAGCAGCTGGTGGCCGGGCGGCTGGCCCGTCGGCTGCGCCAGCTGGATCTGGACGGCTACGGCAGCTACCTGAAGCGGGTGCAGGCCGATGCTGCGGAGCGCCAGATCGCGGTGGACCTGCTCACCACCAACGAGACCTACTTCTTCCGCGAGCCCAAGCACTTCGACTTCCTGCGCAGCCACGCGCTGCCCGAACTGAAGGGGCAGAGCACGGTGCGGGTGTGGAGCGGCGCCTGCTCCAGCGGCGAGGAACCCTACACCATCGCCATGGTGATGGCCGAGGTGCTGGCGGGGCGCCCGTGGGAGATCGTCGCCTCGGACCTCTCCACCCGCGTGCTGGCCCATGCGCGGGAAGGGCGTTACCCGATGGACGACGCGGCGGGCATCCCCCGGCCGCTGCTGGCGAAGTACTGCCTGAAGGGCATCGGCAGCCAGGACGGCACCTTCATGATGAAGCCCGAGCTGCGCGGGCGCATCAATTTTCGCCAGATCAACCTGAACGCCGCCTTGCCGGACATTGGCCAGTTCGACGTGATCTTCCTGCGCAACGTGATGATCTATTTCGACCTGGAGACCAAGCGTCAGGTGATTCGGCGCATCCTGCCGCTGCTGCGGCCAGGGGGCTATTTCATGCTCAGCCATTCGGAGAACCTCAACGGCGTCTCCGATGCGCTCAAGACCGTCCGCCCGTCGATCTACCGCAAGCCGGCGGCCTGAACCCATGCGCATGCCCGACGGGGTCGTCGAGATCTTCCTGCAGCCGGGCGAATGGTATTTCGGCGACCGGCACACGCGTATCCGCACCGTGCTCGGCTCCTGCGTGTCGGCGGTGTTCTGGCATCCCGGGATGCGGGTGGGCGGCATGTGCCACTTCATGCTGCCCACCCGCGGTGAGCGCCACGGCCGCGCGCCCGACGGGCGCTACGGCGACGAGGCCTTCGGCCTGCTGCTCGACGAGATCCACCGGGCGGGGCTGGACACCAGCGGCGTGCGGGTGCGGCTCTTCGGCGGCGGCGACATGTTCCCGGGCGTGGCGAGCGGCGCCACATCGAAGTCGGTGGGCCGCCAGAACGTGGAGGCGGCCCTGCGGCTGGTGGAGCGGCACCGCCTGCTGTGCAGCGCAACCCATATGGAAGGCTACGGCCACCGTCACCTGATCTTCGATGTGTGGAGCGGCCGCGTCACCATGAGGCACGGCGTGCTGCCGGGCCCTTCAAGAACAACCAGAAAAGGAATCTCCCCATGCCCGCCATCAAGGTGATGATCGTCGACGATTCGGCGGTGGTCCGTCAGGTTCTTTCGGCCACCCTGGACGAGGATGTCGGCATCGAGGTGATCGGCGCCGCGGTGGACCCGGTGTTCGCCCTCGAGAAGATGAAGGCCCAGTGGCCCGACGTGATCGTCCTCGACGTGGAGATGCCGCGCATGGACGGCATCACCTTCCTGCGCCGGATCATGGCCGATCGGCCCACCCCGGTGGTGATCTGCTCGACCCTCACCGAGAAAGGCTCGGAGACGGCGCTGCAGGCCCTCTCTGCCGGCGCCGTGTGCGTGGTGACCAAGCCCAAGGTGGGGCTCAAGCAGTTTCTCCACGATTGCTCCGACGATCTCATCAGCGCGGTGAAGGCCGCGGCACGGTCCAACGTGCGGCGCCTGGTGCCCAGCGCCCCTGCACCGAGCGCCGTCGCACCCAAGCTTTCAGCCGACGCGATCCTGCCGGCGGGCTCGGCGATGGCGCAGACCACCGAGACGGTGGTGGCCATCGGCACCTCCACCGGCGGCACCCAGGCGCTGGAATCCGTGCTGCGGGCGCTGCCCCGGGTGTCGCCGGGAATCGTCGTGGTGCAGCACATGCCGGAGAAGTTCACCGGTGCCTTCGCCCAGCGTCTTGATGGCCTGTGCGAGGTGGAGGTCCGCGAGGCCCGCCACGGCGACCGGGTGATGCCGGGCCGGGTGCTCATTGCGCCGGGCGGGCGGCACATGCTGCTCAAGCGTAGCGGCGCGCAGTACGTGGTCGACGTGATCGACGGCCCGCCGGTGAGCCGGCACCGGCCGTCGGTGGATGTGCTGTTCCGGTCCGCCGCGCGCTTTGCCGGTCGCAACGCGGTGGGCGTCATCATGACCGGGATGGGCGACGACGGCGCCCGTGGCCTCAAGGAAATGCACGACGCCGGCGCCTGGACGGTGGCCCAGGACGAAGCCAGCTGCGTGGTATATGGCATGCCCAAGGAAGCCGTGAAGCTGGGCGGGGTGGACAAGGTGCTGCCGCTCACCGACATCCCGGCGGCGATCCTTGGCCGGATCAGCCGCCGTAGTTGACCCCTGCGTCTGGGCGGATCACGACAATCCGGCGGCCTTTTCGGCGCCTTGCCGACAAGGCCGCGGACGTCCGGCGCGCACCGCCCGACCCAGGCTGATGGCATCGATCTTGCACGGGGTGTTTGTCCCGCCACCAGCAAGGCTCGCCCATGAAGTTCTACATGACCCCCGGTTCGTGCTCCACCGGTATCCACATCCTGCTCGAAGAGGTGGGCGCGGTGTTCGAGGTGTACATCGTCAATCTGCCCGCGGGCGACCACCTCAAGCCCGACTACCTGGCGATCAACCCGAAGGGCACCATCCCGACCCTGGTGCGTAACGATGGCACGGCGATCACCGAGTTTCAGGCGATCGCCTGGTGGCTGGCCCGTCAGTACCCGCGACGCGGGTTGCTGCCCACTGATGCCGAGGGCGAGGTGCGCGTGCTGGAGGCGATGAACCACGCGGTCGGCACCATCCACGGCCAGGGCTTCACGCGGATCTTCACCACCGCCAACGTCACCCCCAACCCGGCTGACCACGACGCGGTGCAGGCCCGCGGGCGGCAGATCGTGGCGGACGGCTTCGCGGTGATGGATGGCCTGCTCGCCGGGCGGGAATACCTGGTCGGCACCTTCTCGATCGCCGACGCGGCGCTGTTCTACACCGAGTTTTGGGCCGACCGCCTGAAGCTGCCGCTACCGCCCAACTGCGCGTCCCACTTCCGCCGCATGCTGGCGCGCCCGGCGGTGAGCCAGGTGCTGCGGGAGGAAGGCTATCGGGTTTGAGCAGCACGCCGTTTGCCGCGCTCCAATGAAAACGGCCCCTCCGGAGAGGGGCCGTTCTGCGTGGGCAGGGCTGGATCAGCCGCAGGTGCCAACCGCGCCGCAGGCGGTGCAGAAGTCGCAGCCGTCCTTGCGGATCACCGAGTGGTTGCCGCATTCGGTGCACAGGGCGCCCTGCATCAGCTTGGGCTCGTTGGTGTCGCGGGGGGCTTCGAGGATGCCCATCTCGCGGGTCGGGTAGCCGGCTTCGTCGAGCACACCGAGCATGGCGTAGCGGTGGATCACCAGCGCGGCCATGTAGGCGACGGTGGAGGGCCAGTTCTGCTGACGGCGGGTGCCCGGCACGAAGGCCATGAAGTCACCCAGGGGCTCCGGGTAGTCGATGAGCTTGCGCAGCTTCATGCCGATCCAGGCCGGGTCCATCACGCGCATGTCGAGGGACAGGATGCGGGTCAGGCCGTCCAGGGCGCGCGGGTAGTTGCCCGACAGCCACATGGAGTAGGGGCGGGTGACGCCGTCCGGCAGGGTGATTTCCTTGAGGCCGAGCACGAAGTCTTCGCCGGTGGCCGGGTTCTGGATGTCGACAGTCCAGGACAGGGTGCCGTCGGTGCCGGTCTTGGGCTCCTGCAGGCTGAACACGCTGTCGAGCACCGGGGTCGGCAGATCGCCTTCGAGGGCGTTGAGCTTCTCGCAGCGGTAGCGCACGACCTGGGCGAAGGCGGAGACGACGCCCGGCATCAGCTTCTGTTCGCCGTGGGGCGGGAAGCGCAGTTCGAAGGGCTTTTCGCCGACGGTCTTGGCCAGCGCTTCGAGCTTGAGCTTGAGCCAGCCACGGTCGTTGGCGCGCATGTCCATCGAGAGCGTTTTGGCGACGGCGCCCAGGCCGCGGGGTTGGTCGGCGCCATTCACCCACACTTCAAACGGGAAGCTGCCCTTGGCGGGGCTGTCCTCGACCGGGTCCATGTGGCCCACGAAGAGGGCGAAGTTGCCCTGCGGGGTGTTGAGCATGTAGGTCCAGGCAGCGTTGCCATCCGGCAGATCCGGGCGGCCCGGCCAGCGCAGGGACGAGAGCACCGGGGCCGGCAGGTTCTTGATGGACAGACGACGGTTGGTGTCGTCGGACATCTCGACATCCTGCGGCTGCTTCTGCTCGCTGCTCGGGGTGACCGACAGCACGGAGCCCAGCACGCTGTTGGGGCGGTAGGTGGCGAGGCCCTTGAGGCCGGACTTCCAGGCGTCGAGGTAGAGGTTCTCGAACTCGGCGTAGGGGTAGTCCTCGGGCACGTTCACCGTCTTGGAGATGGAGGTGTCGATGAACGGGGCGACGGCCGCGACCATGTCCTTGTGGGCCTTGGCGGAGATCTCGAGCGCGGTCACGAAGTACGGGGGCAGCTTGTTCACGTCACCGCCCAGGTGACGGTACAGGCGCCAGGCGTAGTCCTCGACGGCGTGTTCCTTGAAGGTGCCGTCGGCCATCCGCTTCTTGCGGGTGTAGGTGTAGGAGAACGGCGGTTCGATGCCGTTGGAGGCGTTGTCGGCGAAGGCCAGGCTGATGGTGCCGGTGGGGGCGATCGACAGCAGGTGCGAGTTGCGCAGGCCGTGCTTGCGGATCTTGTCCTTCACTTCGCTGGGCAGGCGCGACGCGAAGTTGCCGCCGGACAGGTACATGTCGGCGTTGAACAGCGGGAAGGCACCGCGCTCCTTGGCGAGCTCGACGGAGGCCAGGTAGGCCTGGTCGCGCATGAACTCGGAGATCTGGGTGGCCATCGCGCGGGCTTCGTCGGTGTCGTAGCGCAGGCGCAGCATGGCCAGCGCGTTGCCGAGGCCGGTGAAGCCGAGGCCGACGCGGCGCTTGGACTGGGCTTCGGCGTGCTGCTGTTCAAGCGGCCAGTGGGTGGCTTCGAGCACGTTGTCGAGCATCCGGATGGAGGTCTCGATGGTCTTGCCAAAGCCGGTGAAGTCGAAGCTGGCCTTCTCGGAGAAGGCGTCCTTCACGTACAGCGTGAGGTTGATCGAGCCCAGGCAGCAGCAGCCGTAGGACGGCAGGGGCTGCTCGGCGCACGGGTTGGTGGCCTCGATGGTCTCGCAGTAGTAGAGGTTGTTGTCCTTGTTCATGCGATCAAGGAACAGGATGCCCGGCTCGGCGTGGTCGTAGGTGGAGCGCATGACCTGATCCCACAGATCACGGGCGCGCACCTTGCGGTACACCCACAGCCCGTCGTCGCGCTGGTAGCCGCCGGCGGCCTTGATGTCGCTGGACGGTTCGGCCTTGTGGGCGAGCTCGACGTCGCCATCGGCTTCGACGGCCTGCATGAACAGGTCGGTCACGGCGATGGAGACGTTGAAGTTGGTGAGGTCGCCGTGATCCTTGGCGTGGATGAATTCCTCGATGTCCGGGTGGTCGCAGCGCAGCACGCCCATCTGGGCGCCACGGCGGGAGCCGGCGGATTCGACGGTCTCGCAGGAGCGGTCGAAGACGCGCATGTAGGAGACCGGGCCGGAGGCGTTGGACTGGGTGCCGCGCACCATCGCGCCCTTCGGACGGATGGAGGAGAAGTCGTAGCCGACGCCGCCGCCGCGACGCATGGTCTCGGCGGACTGGGCCAGCGCGGTGTAGATGCCGCAGCGGCCGTCGACGGATTCGGTGATCGAATCACCCACCGGCTGCACGAAGCAGTTGATCAGCGTGGCAGCCAGGTTGGTGCCGGCGGCGGAGTTGATGCGGCCGGCAGGCACGAAGCCGCGCTCCTGGGCTTCCAGGAACTTGGTCTCCCAGAACAGGCGCTTTTCTTCGGATTCCATCGCCGCCAGGGCACGGGCGACACGCAGGCGCACGTCGGAGATGGTCTGCTCGTTGCCCTTGGCGTATTTCTCCAGCAGGACCTCGCCGGAGATCTCCTGCGGTTCGAGGTTGGCGGCGGTGGCGGGCTGGACTTTGGCGGTTTTGGTCGTGGCGGTCATGGCTCTTGGATGGCTGATCGGTAATGATGTAAGTCGGCGCATAGCTTACCCCCGGAGAAAGAAATGAGCAAAAATTTTTGACGTTTAAAAACAAATACTTAAAAAAATCAATAGTGCTTCAAAACTTTTTTTTCTACTACATGTAGTAGTGTTTTTGGGCTGGAAAATCAAGGAAAAAACTTCGGCAAGGTGGCTCAGGCCTTTGATTTGTCGGGAAAATGCGGCCCCGTGGATGCCGAAATCCTGCGTGGGCGGGGCGCACGAAGGCCCCGGAGGCCCTCCGCGTGGGAGGGTTTTTCGGGGGCGGGGGATGCGGAACGGATGGGATGCCCGGCCGTGTGGCATGCCTCGCGCGTGTGGAAGGGCTGGCAAGGTGAGGCGTGCCGGTGAGCGCGCGGGCTGCGCTACGGCCCCGGGGGTGGGCTGCCGGCTGTGGCGAGACAGGGTTGGCGAGCCACTCGCCGCCTTTGGCCACCCGAATTGGATTGGCCTCCACGCCATCGATCTCGAGCGCGATCTTCAGCCGCCGGCCGGAGCCCGTCAGGGTGGATTCGACCCGCACCCGGATGGCGTTTGGGTGGCAGGGGGGATGAGCGGTCCGGTGGCGATCGCGTCGAGCGTCTTCGGGCGGATGGGGCTACGGTTGGGGCGGATCAGGAACAGTGCCCCGTCCATCAGTGGTTACACGTCAATCCGGGAGGAGGGCAGGAAGATCCGTGCCAGATCGAGAAGGCCAGCAAGCTCCGCTGATCCACCGCCAGGACTCAGCCCGCTGCAAGGCCCGGACGCGTGGGGGTCCGGGCGTTGTCGTTTTCAGCGGGCGGATGCCTTGCGGTGGCGCAGCCGTCTCCACGCGAGCACGCAGCCGCTCCCGGCGAGGAGTGCGCCCAGGAGGCACAGGCCCGTGGCGAGGCCCTCGCGGAGCGTCGGCAGTGCGTGGAGCGGCGGAATGTCGAGCCGGTGCAGGCCGTTGAAGACCCAGCGGTGGAGCCGGTTGGCGTCATCGATGCGGGACAGCACACGGCCGGTGGCGGGGTCGAGATACCAGGTGGTGTCTTCGGCATCGGCCAGGCGGATGCGTGCGGCCGGGAAGACCGCCTGATTGCGTCGGCCGTAGTGGTACAGGTCGGGCGCGTGGATGATCTCGGCGCTGGCGACCGGATGCCCCTCGATGGCCGCGATGGCGGTGGCGAGGGTTTCCGGCGCGAAGGGCGCGGCCGGGCGGGCCTGGTCGTCGAGGCGCTGGATGGCGCCCGGTGTGCGGACTTCCAGATAGCTGCGGCCGCCAAAGCGATACCACTCGGCCTCCCGGGCGTCGGGCACCTGGGCAAGCTGGCGGTGGAGCAGGGCGAGGTTGTCCGACGGGCTGTACGCCACGCCGGCCAGCTTTTGGGTGGCGCCCTTCGGCAGGCTGCTGAAGGCCAGCAGGCCGAAGGGATGATTCGACAGCCAGCCCGACACCAGCCAGGTGGCGGCGAGTCCGCCGACGGTAACGCCCAGCAGGTGATGCCAGCGTTTCCAGCCCCGGTAGGGCGTGATCGCGCCCCGCGGGTAGCGCCGCACGAGGCGCAGGCGCTGGAAGCCGAGGATCAGCCCGGCCGCCACCGTGAGCATCGCCGCGGCCGGCAGCCACAGCACCAGCTGGCGCCACAAGGTGGTGTCGTCGCCGCGCAAGGGGGTGAAGTAGATCCAGTGGGCGACGGTGCCGATCCAGTTCCAGCCCCGCTCGAAACGGGTGGTGTCCAGCAACACCTCGCCGCTGCGGGACGAGATGTACAGATCGGTGCCTGCCGCGTCGTCCAGGGACACGCGCAGCAGCGGGCGGTGAGGGTTGTAGGTGGTGTAGACCGTCCATTGGTCGCGGTCGACGCTTTCGACGCCGGTGGTTGGCGCGCCGGGCAGGAAGTGCCGCGCGGTGGCCGTGGCGGTGTCGGGCGTGACGGCTACCAGCGTGCCGTCGTCGGCCCACACGCTGCAGGCGCCGTCTGCGGTGCCGAAGTGAAACACCGGCCGGCCATCGGCCATCGCCAGCCGGACGCTGCGGGGCTTCTGGGGGCAGGCGCGGGCCGCGACGGCCGGGCTGACGCGGATCGCGTCCGGCTGCAGTGGTTCGAGGTGCGCCAGCCGCTCTTCGGGCGTCAGCTTGGGGAAGGGCACGTAGAGCATCACGATGCCGGAGACGAACCAGCCGAGGATGAGCACCCCGGTGACGATGCCGAGCCAGCGGTGGGCAAGATGCAGGAGGCGGAGCAGGCGATGTTTCATCAGGGCTTGCTTGGGGCGTGAGGGCCGGGGAGTGTAGGTGGATTCGGCGGTGACTGCGTCTGTTTCGGGCGCGCAGTACGTGGCTGCGCGCCCGGGTGGATCAGCAGGGGATGGGGTTCGGGCTGGCCCGGGTACGTAGCGTGGTCGGGCTGGGTGCGGCAGGCGAGACCAGCACCGTCAGCCGTGGTGGCTCGAAACGCTGCAACTTGCGCAGGCCGAGCCTGGCCACGATCCGCCGGGCGGCCGGGTGGCCTTCGATGCACAGCACCCGCTCCAGCCCGTTGCCCTCCGCCCAGGCGACTACCGCTTCAAACAGCCGGGTGGCCAGACCCGCCCCGCGCCAGGGGGCGAGCACGCTGAAGCCCAGCTCGCCGCTGTTGCCGGCGATGCCCAGATGCGCCAGGGCGAGGGGTGGATGCTCCGCCGGGCCGATGGCCAGCACGAGGTCGCGGGCAAAATCGACGCGCGCCACATAGGCCCGGATGCTGGTGTCGGACTGGGGCGCGTTGAAGCGGCTGACCCTTTCGGCCGGGTTGAGGGCGAGGAGGTGGGCGAGCACCCGCAGGCGGGCGTCGCCCCCCAGACGCAGGGAGGCGGACTGGGGGTTCATCCCGCGCTCCCGGACTGATGGGCTGCGCCGACCGGCGTGGGGCGGCCCGCTTCGTCGATGGCCACGAAGACGAACGATGCCCGCGTGCACAGCCGCGACCCGGCCTGCCGGGGTGTCTCGGCGGTCATGGTCACCTCGACGCAGAGCGAGGTGCGTCCCACCGAGCTGATCCGGGCGCGGGTCTCGACGATGTCGCCCACGCGGGCCGGGGCGACGAAGTCGAGGGTCTCGCTCGAGGCCATCACCACCGGCTTGCGGGCCCGGCGGGTGGCGGCGACCAGCGCGGCCTTGCCCAGCCAGTCGAGGGCCTGCCCACCGTGGAGGATGCCCCGGTGATTGACCTGCCCGGGAAAGACGATCTCCACCACCCGCACCACGTCGGCGGGTACGGCGTCGAGGAGGGGGATGGATTCGGTGGATTCCGTCTCGTCGCCCACTGCCACCATCACAAAATGCCCGGTGAGGCAGAGGGTGCGTTCGCCGGTGAGCATGTCCTCGGCGCACAGGCGGGCTTCCACGTCCACCGAGCGGCGCCCGGTGCGGACGATCCGCCCGCTCACTTCGGCCAGATGGCCGGCGGGCACTGGTGAGCGGAAGTGGGTCTGGCTGAGGGCGGCGGTGACGACGGTGCGGCGCAGCCGGCGGCTGGCGAGGACGAAGGCGAACTTGTCCATCATCGCCAGCGCGGCGCCACCGAAGAGGGTGCCGTGGTGGTTCGACTGGCCGGGGAAGACCACGTCGACGAGGGAGAACAGCTCGCCCGGCGCGGGGGCTGGCAGCAGGCGGTCGAGGGGATCGCGCAGGTCGTCGTCGGCGGTGGTGGGAAGGGGCTGGGCCGCGGTGGCCGGGGTGTGGGTGTGGGACATGGTGAGGCTCCTGGTCGGACTGTCCGCTACCCCGCGGACGGTCGATGGCAGATCCACCTGCCCGGTGGGGCAGATGGCGTGGCGCGGCAGGCCGGTCTCCGGGCTCGCAAGTCTTGACCCTTCGCCTTCCCGGACGTATCCAGTGGCGGGCGGCTTCGGGAGAAGCCAGCCGTGAAGGGTCCGCACTTGCCTACCGTTGCGGGGGCAGCCGGGGCTTGGCGGCGGACTGGCCGCCGCGTACCCCGTTCCCGTTTCACCCGGTTTCGCCGGAAGGGCGGAACCAGGCACCTGTCGCAGGGGGTGCAGCCGCCCGGGATCGGGCTTGGCGCCGGCTGCGCGGCGCCGGGCAGGCGCTGGCCGGGTCAATCCCAGGCTAGCGCGCCGCCCGTCTGGTACTCGGTGACGCGGGTTTCGAAGAAGTTCTTCTCCTTGCGCAGGTTGGCCTGCTCGTCGAGCCAGGGCAGCACGTTGGTGGCGCCGGGGAAGGGTTCGGCCAGCCCCACCTGACGGGCGCGGCGGTTGGCCATGAAGCGGAACTGATCCATGTGCTGCCCGGCGTTGTAGCCCAGGATGGGCGAACCCAGGATGTAGGCGGCGTAGTCGGCCTCGGCGGCCTCGGCTTCATCCCACAGGGTGCGCAGGACGGCGGGGTCGAGGCTGAGCCCTTCCTCCTTCAGCAGCTCGCGCACCACGCGGATGCCGAAGGCGCAGTGGAGCACCTCGTCACGCATGATGTACTGGAGCTGCTCGGCGGCGCCCTTCATCAGGCCCCGGCGCTGCAGGGCGAAGATGGGCGTGAAGCCGTTGTAGAACCAGCAGCCTTCGAAGATCGCCGCAAAGAAGAAGTAGGACAGGGCGAACTCGTGGAGGTTGGCCCGGTCACGCAGGTCGAAATCCGGGCGCATTACCCGTTCCAGGCGCCGGCTGGCGAGGGCGATCTTGCCGTGGATGGCCGGCACCACCCGGTAGCGGTTGTAGATCTCCTGCTGGTCGAGGCCGATGGTCTCGATGCAGTGCTGGTAGGTCCAGGTGTGCAGGGCTTCCTCGTACACCTGGCGGGCCTGGTAGATCTGCAGTTCGGGCGCGCTCATCTTCTCCATCACCGCCAGCCCGATGTTGCGCATGGCGAGGATGTCGGAGGTGGTGAGGTAGGCCAGCACGTTTTCGAAGACGTGGCGCTCGGCGTCGGTGAGCTTGTGGTGGTAGTCGTGCACGTCCTGGGCCATGGAGATTTCGAGCGGCGTCCAGTGGTTGCGGTTGGCCTTGAGGAAGAACTCCCACGCCCAGGGGTATTTGAACGGGGCGAGCTGGTTGATGTCGGCCCGGCCGCCGACGATGCGCTTGTCGGCGGCGTTGATGGCAGCCCGGGCGTCGGTGGCCATGGCGGGCACCGGGGCCGGCGCGGGAATGTCCCAGTCGTTGAAGCGGGCGGTGCTCATTGGCAGGTCTCGCATTCCGGGTTGTCGATGGCGCAGAAGCGGGGGGCTTCGTCGGCGGGCGGGGTGTCGTCGCGGCCACCGGATTTTTCGAGCTGGCTGGCGCCCAGGGTGCGCAGGTAGTAGGTGGTCTTGAGGCCGCGCAGCCAGGCGAGCTTGTAGATCTCGTCGAGCTTGCGGCCGGAGGGTGTGGCGAGATAGAGGTTGAGGGACTGGGCCTGGTCGATCCACTTCTGACGGCGGGCGGCGGCTTCGATCAGCCATTCGGGCTCGATCTCGAAGGCGGTGGCGTAGCGGGCCTTGATCTCGTCGGGCACCCGGTCGATGCGGGCGAGGGCGCCGTCGAAGTACTTGAGGTCGGCCACCATCACCTCGTCCCACAGGTCGAGGGCCTTGAGGTCGCGCACCAGGGCTTCGTTCACCACCGTGAATTCGCCTGACAGGTTGGATTTGACGTAGAGGTTCTGGTAGGCCGGCTCGATGCTGGCCGACACGCCGACGATGTTGGAGATGGTGGCGGTGGGGGCGATGGCCACGCAGTTGGCGTTGCGCATGCCGTGGCGGGCGATGCGGGCGCGCAGGGCGGGCCAGTCGAGGTGGCTGTCGCGGTTCACCTCCAGTTGGCCGCCGCGACCGGCGGCGAGCAGGTCGAGGGAATCGGGTGGCAGGATGCCCCGGCTCCACAGGCTGCCCTCGAAGCTCCCGTAGCGGCCGCGCTCCCGGGCGAGTTCGGTGGAGGCGCGGTAGGCCTGATAGCACACGGCTTCCATCGACTGGTCGGCAAACGCCACCGCGGCGTCGGACGCGTAGGGCAGGCCGAGGGCGTACAGGCAGTCGGCAAAACCCATGATGCCCAGGCCCACCGGGCGATGCCGCAGGTTGGCCCGGCGTGCCTTGGGGGTGGCGTAGAAGTTGATGTCCACCACGTTGTCGAGCATGCGCATGGCGGTCTGCACGCTGCGGGCGAGCTTGTCCTGGTCGAGGGCGCCGTCCTTCAGGTGGGCGAGCAGGTTGATCGAGCCCAGGTTGCACACGGCGGTTTCGTCGTCGGAGGTGTTGAGGGTGATCTCGGTGCACAGGTTGGAGCTGCGCACCACGCCCACGTGCTGCTGGGGCGAACGCAGGTTACAGGCGTCCTTGAAGGTGATCCACGGGTGGCCGGTCTCGAAGAGCATGGTGAGCATCCGCCGCCACAGCTGCACGGCCGGGATGCGCTTGAAGAGCCGGATCTCGCCGGCGTCGGCCCGGGCCTCGTGGGCGCAGTAGGCGGCCTCGAAATCGGCGCCGAAGCGGGTGTGAAGGTCCGGCACGTCCGACGGCGAGAACAGCGTCCAGTCGGCGTTGTCCATCACCCGCTTCATGAACAGGTCGGGAATCCAGTTGGCGGTGTTCATGTCGTGGGTGCGGCGGCGCTCGTCGCCAGTGTTCTTGCGCAGGTCGAGGAACTCCTCGATGTCCAGGTGCCAGGTTTCGAGATAGGCGCACACCGCGCCCTTGCGCTTGCCGCCCTGATTGACCGCCACCGCGGTGTCATTCACCACCTTGAGGAAGGGAATCACCCCCTGGCTCTGGCCGTTGGTGCCCTTGATGCGGCTGCCCAGGGCGCGCACCGGGGTCCAGTCGTTGCCCAGGCCGCCGGCGTACTTCTGCAGCAGGGCGTTCTCCTTGACCGCCTGGTAGATGCCTTCCAGGTCGTCCGATACCGTGGTGAGGTAGCAGGACGACAGCTGCGAGTGGCGGGTGCCGCTGTTGAACAGGGTCGGCGTCGAGCACATGAAATCGAAGGACGAGATCAGGTTGTAGAACTCGATGGCGCGGGCCTCCCGGTCAATCTCGCCCACCGCGAGCCCCATCGCCACGCGCATGAAGAAGAGCTGCGGCAGCTCGATGCGCCGCCCGTCGATGTGAAGGAAGTAGCGGTCGTAGAGGGTCTGCAGGCCCAGGTAGCCAAACTGCTGGTCGCGCTCGGGCACCAGGGCGGCGCCAAGGCGGCCCAGGTCGAATTCGGCGAGGCGCGGGTCGAGGAGTTCGGCATTGATGCCGGTGCGGATGAAGGCCGGCAGGGCCTCGGCGTAGTGGCCGGGCAGGTCGGCCAGGCTCACCGGCTGGCCGAGGACTTCCCGGGCGAGGCTGGCGAGGAGGAGTTGCGCGGTGACCCGGTTGTAGGCTGGCTCCCGCTCAATCAGGTTGCGCGCGGCGAGGATCAGCGCCTGGTCCACGTCGGCCAGCGGGACGCCGTCGTAGAGGTTCCGGAGGGCCAGATCGAGCACCGCGTGGGCCGACACCTCGTTGCCCAGGCCGGCGAAGGCGGCCTCGCAGTGGCGGAGCAGGGCGTTGGTGTCGAGGGGAATGCGACATCCGTCGGCCAGCACGTGGAGGGTCGGCGTGCCCGCGGATGCCATGCCGGCAGCCCGTTCGGCGGCGCGGCGTTCGCGGTAGAGCACGTAGGCCCGGGCCACGTCGTGTTCGCCGGAGCGCATCAGGGCCAGCTCCACCTGATCCTGGATGTCTTCGATGGACACCGTGCCGCCATCGGGCAGGCGGCGGGTGAGGGCGCGCAGCACGGTGTCGGTGAGCCGCGCGACGATCTCCCGGACCCGGGCCGAGCCGCCGCTGGCGCTGCCCTCGACGGCCAGGAAGGCCTTGCTCATGGCGATGGCGATCTTGTCAGCGTTGAAGGCGACGACGGCGCCGTTGCGGCGGATCACCTGCAGGGCGGCGATGGCCGACGCGCTGGCGGATGCGGATGGAGTCTGAACGGTGGCGAGCAAGGCGATTCTCCGAATTGGGGGGCGGAGAATCGAGGACCTGGAGCCGCGCCCGGCGTCAACGCACGGGCGGAAGCCCTGCAATCCGCGCTGGCGCACGGTGGCGACAGGAAGACACCTCGTTTCAGGGACACCCCGCCCCAAAAGCACTGAAGGAATGGGCCATGGCAGGTCTCCTGACTCTCGGGTCGTCGCCTCGTGCCAGCCTTCCCGGAGCGCATCCAGTGGCAGTGGGGGGCACGAAACTCGCCGATTACAGTTGCGGGGGCAGTGCTGGATTTGAGGCGACGGCCTCGCACCAGCTTCCCTTTTCATCCCCTTGCGGGGAACCAATGACGAGGCGGATGGTAGGGGGGTGGTATCCGGCGTGTCAAGCCGGGGCACTGCGGGTAGGGCTGTCGGGGGTTGTCGAGGCCCATATCTAGTCCGCCCCGGCAGCGGGTCCGCGGCATGGGGCGAGGTCGGCGAAGTGCGCGCCATTGCAATCCGTCTTGGCCGGGTTCATGCTCGATTCGTCAAGGAGGTGCGTTCAAATGCGAGTCCGTTTCTTTGGCGCGGCCGGCGAGGTGACCGGCTCGTGCACCCTGGTGGAAGTCGGCGATGTCCGCTTCCTGGTCGATTGCGGGATGTTCCAGGGCGGGCGCGAGGCCCGGGCCAAGAACCTCCGGGCGCTGGATTTCGGCTTTGACGTGCGGGACATCGACTTCGTGCTGCTGACCCACGCCCACATCGACCACTCCGGCCTGTTGCCGCGGCTGGCGGTGCTGGGCTTCCGCGGCCCGATCTACGCCACGCCGGCCACCATCGACCTGCTGGCGGTGCTCCTGCCCGACAGCGCCCACATTCAGGAGAAGGAATCCGAGTGGCAGCTGCGCCACCAGCACCGCCGGGGCGGCAGCGAGCGGGGCGTGGCGGCGCCGCTCTACACCGTGGCCCAGGCCCAGACCACCCTCGGCCTGCTGCAGCCGGCGCCCTACGGAAGGACCATCGAGCCGGCGCCGGGCATCGCGGTGCGCTTTCATGATGCGGGGCACATCCTGGGTTCGGCATGGCTGGAGGTGACCGCCGCGGGCGAGGGCCGGCCGCGCCGGCTGGTGTTCTCGGGTGACATCGGGATGCGCGACCGGCCGGTGCTGAACGACCCGGAGAAGATCATCCCGTCGGCCGACCTGCTGCTCATCGAATCCACCTACGGCGACCGCCTGCACCGCCCCCTGCCCGAGACCGAGGAGGAGATCATCGCCGCCATCGGCCGCACCCGGGCCTGCCACGGCAATCTGGTGATCCCGTCCTTCGCGGTGGGGCGCACCCAGGAGATCATTTACATCCTGGCCGATCTGGTGCGGCAGGGAAGGCTGGAGCCCCTCAAGGTGTTCGTGGATTCGCCCATGGCCAACGAGGCGACGCGCATCACCCTGGCCCACCCGGCGCTGCTCGACAGCGAGACGCGGGATCTGCTCGAGTGGCTGAAGGTGCACCCGAACAAGCTCAAGCTGGAGTTCGTGGCCGACGTGGAAGCCTCCCGGGCGCTCAACGACGTGCGCAGCGGGGCGATCATCATCTCGGCCAGCGGCATGTGCGAGGCCGGGAGGATCAAATATCACCTGCGGGAGAACCTGCCGCGCAGCGAATGCAGCGTGCTGATCGCCGGCTTCCAGGCAGCCGGCACGCTGGGCCGGCGGCTGGTGGATGGGGCGCGGCTGGTGCACATCTTTGGCGAGCCGGTGCCGGTGCGGGCGCGCGTCTACACGGTGGGCGGGCTGTCGGCCCACGCCGATCAGGCCGGGCTGCTGGACTGGATCGGCGGCGTTCATACCCCGCCGCGCCACACCTGCGTGATCCACGGCGAGGCCGGCGCCTCGGCCACCTTCGCCCAGGCCATCCGCGACCGGCTGGGCTGGAAGGACGTGATGCTGCCCAAGCCCGGCGACAGCTTGACGCTGTAAGTCCGTCGGTTGCGGGCAGACGAAGTGTCCTGCCCCTGTAGGTCGGACTTCAGTCCAACAACCCCTGCCTGCTCAACCCGTGATGTCGGACTGAAGTCCGACCTACCGCGCGCGCTCCCCCTGAAGCAAAAAAACGCAGCCCTCGGCAGGCTGCGTTTTCGTATTTTCAGGTCGGCCTCAGTAAGCGTTCGGGTCTTTGCGGATCAGGCCGACGGTGCGCAGGATGATCCGCAGGTCGAGCAGGAAGGACCAGTTGCGCAGGTATTCCAGGTCGAAGTCGATGCGCCGCTTCATCTTGTCCAGCGTCTCGGTCTCGCCCCGGCAACCGTTCACCTGGGCCCAGCCGGTGATGCCCGGGCGCACCTTGTGGCGGATCATGTAGCCCTTGATGAGCTTGCGGTAGGTCTCGTTGTGGGCCACAGCGTGGGGGCGCGGGCCGACGATGCTCATGCGGCCCTGGAGCACGTTGATGAACTGGGGCAGCTCGTCCAGCGAGGTGCGCCGCAGAAAGGCGCCCAGAGGCGTCACCCGGCTGTCGCCCACCCGGGCCTGGGTGATGGTGTCGCCGTTCTCGCAGACGCTCATGGAGCGAAACTTGTAGACCAGGATGCGCTCCCCGTCGAGGCCGTAGCGGTACTGGCGGAACAGTACCGGGCCCGGCGAAGTGGCCTTCACTGCGATGGCGATGGCCACCAGCAGCGGCGAGATCATCACCAGGATGGCCGCCGCCAGCATGAAATCGAAAGCCTGCTTGAAGAGGCCATTGACGCCGGTGAACGGTGATTCGCATACCGCCACCACGGGCAGGCCGCCCAGGTCGTCCATGCGCGCCTGGATCAGGTCGGTCATGAAGAAATCCGGCACGAAATAGATCGACACCGTGGTGTCGCGCAGCTCGTCCAGCAACTGGAGGATGCGCGGCTGGCTGCTCATGGGCAGGGCGATGTAGATCACGTCCACGTCGTTGTCGCGCACGTAGTCCACCAGATCCTTGATCTTGCCCAGATGGTGGATGCCGGCGCGGGCGTGGCGGCTCGAATGGCGGTCGTCAAAGAAGCCGAGCAGGCGCTTGCCGGCGCGGCGGGAGCGTTCGAGACGGTCGGCCACGGCCAGGCCGGCGTGGCTGGCACCCACGATCACCGCCCGCTGGCGGTAGCCCGCGTGGGCCATGACCATCGGCGTGAAGGTGTGGGCGGCATGGCGGGCGAGGGCGGCCGTCGCCGGCCCGACCACGAACCACACCAGCAGTACCTCTGGCGCGTAGGCGCTGCCAAAGCCCGTCAAGAGGCCGATCAGGGTGAGGATGCCGAACAGCGCGACCCCCTTCAGCCAGCTTCCCCGGTACAGCGCCTTGAGGCCGCTGTCGATGTGCATCGGCATCGGCTGGGCCAGCAGGAACACCGTGATCGCCAGCACCGCGTAGGCAGGCTGCCCGCCCACGCCAAACCAGTTCGCCACCCCCAGCAGGCTGCCGGAGAAGGCGATCGGGTCGAGAAGGGCCTCGAAGATGGAGATCAGGGACAGGTGGGGCTTGATGCCCGGCGCCTGTCGTTCGATGGCGGCCTGCATGGCGGACTGTTGTATCCCGATGGTTGTCTGGTCGATGCGGAATGTACTGCAAGTTCGATATTGTTAATGTCAAATTTATTGGATATGTGAATTTGTTTGCAAAAAACTGTGCAGAACGCCGGTGCTTTTGCAAAATGCGTAAAATTTGGCTTGATTTCGTCCGCTTCTCCCTCAAGATGCTGCAACTTGCTAATCGGGGTGCGGATTTGCGTGATTTTGGTGTTCGTGTCGGGGGTGTTTTGCTGCTGATCGGGGCAGGTCTGCCCGCTTTTGGTAGCGAAGGCGTGGCCCTCCACGTTTCGACCATGCTGGGCGAACCGCGCAGGCCGGGGCCGCTTTTCGAGAGCGACGAGCCGGACCCGCCGTATCTGGAGCTGAGCCGGGCGCTGTCCGACGAGTCGGCAAAGGTGGCGGCGGAAGACCGGGGCAGCGACCCCATCGACCTGCCGCTGGGCAAGGGCATCGGCTCGCGGATCAGCGTTAGCGAAACCTTCACCTACGACAGCAACCTGTTCCGGCTCTCCGGTGCGGCGGCGGCCACCGCGGCCGGCCTGAAGGGGATGGGCGACTGGAACAGCACCACCAAGCTGGGCCTGGGCCTGGAGAAGTACTACGCGGGGCAGCAGTTCACCCTCGATTACGAGCTGGCGGTGTCGCGTTACCGGGAGTTCGGTTTTCTGGACAACAACGCCAACAGCCTCGTGGGCCGCTGGCGCTGGACAGCCGGGCCGGACTGGAAGGGTGAGCTCTCCGCTGAACAGCGCGAGGCGACCGACGATTTTGCGTACTACCGCCAGCAGCAGCGCAGCCTGGGTGTGACGCGGCAGTTCACGGCCGGCGGGTTTTATCAGGTGGCGCCGGACTGGTTTGTCGGCGCGCAGGTGGGGCAGGGCAGCCGGCGATATCCGGATGGCTCGCGGCCCAGCAACGAGATCGATTTTGCCGGTTTTGACGCTGTGCTGCGCTACGCGCCGGCGTCGGGAGCGGTGGTGGCGGTGACCCGCCGGCGTGCCCAGGGGCAGTACCCCAACGCGCCGGTGACGGTCACTGGTCTGAGCGAATCGCGCTTCGAGCAGGACGAATTCTTCGCAGAAGCGACGCTGCCGCTGCGAAGCGGAACGCGCCTGCTGGCCCGGCTGGGTACGGTGAGCCGCAGCTACCAGCGCTTTCCGCAGAACAACTACACGGGCCACAACGGGAGCGTCGGCTTCGAGTGGCGGGTGACGCCGCGCACGCTGATCAGTACCACGCTGCGCCACGACGTGGAGCCGGCCCAGGATTTCGTCTCGAACTACGTGGCCGTGAAGGGCCTACGTTTCGGGGCGGTGTGGGAGTACTCGCCGAAGCTGCGGGTGGACAGCCGCCTGGAATGGCGTGACGCCCAGTACCGGGGCGACCCCGGTTTCGGTGTGAGCACCGCCTCCCAGCGGGAAGACAAGGGTGTGCTGGCCGCGGTGGCCGGCACCTGGCAGCTGACGCCGCGGACGCGCTGGATCACCTCGCTGACGCGGGAACGGCGCAGTTCGACCGAGGCGGCACAGAGTTTCAACTATTGGACATTGGCGGGGAGCTTGCAGTGGGTGTTTTGACGACAGGTTGGAAGCGCGGCAAGGCGGCGCTGGGCGCGCTGGTGACCGGGCTCGCGCTCGTCGCCGGCCTGGTGCCGGCCCATGCGCGGGAGGCCGCCGGGCAGGAACCGGCCGCCCAGGAATATCGCCTCGGGCCGGGTGACGGGCTGAAGATCTCGGTCTTCCAGAACCCGGATCTCAGCCTCGAGACCCGCGTCTCCGAGACCGGCTCGATCAGCTACCCGCTGGTGGGCAACGTGCAGGTGGGCGGGCTGAGCGTGGCGGGCGCCGAGAAGGCCATCGCCGACGGCCTGAAGAAGGGCGGCTTCGTGCTCCAGCCCCAGGTCACGGTGGTGCTCCAGCAGGTGCGCGGCGCCCAGGTGGCGGTGCTTGGCCAGGTGGCCCGGCCCGGTCGCTACCCGCTCGAGAGCACCGCGATGAAGGTCACCGACGCCCTGGCCCTGGCCGGCGGCATGGCGCCCCAGGGCGCCGACAAGGTGATCCTCACCGGGATGCGCAGCGGCCGCCGGGTGCGCGCCGAGATCGACGTGACCGAACTCTTCGTCACCTGGACGCCGGAGAAGGACCTGCCGGTGATGGCGGGCGACACCCTTTACGTGCATCGCGCCCCGCAGGTGTACGTGTATGGCGAGGTGCAGCGCTCCGGCGCCTACCGCATCGAGCGCCAGATGACCGTGCTGCAGGCCCTCGCCATGGGCGGTGGCCTCAGCCAGCGGGGCACCGAGCGCGGCGTGCGCATCCATCGCCGTGGCGAAGACGGTGCCGTGCGCGTGCTCACCCCCCAACTCAACGACCTGGTGCAGGCGGATGACGTGATCGTCGTCCGCGAGGCCCTCTTCTGATCGGACGCCGACATGGGCATCACTCAACTCCTGGCGGTACTCCGGGCCCGGCGCAGGGAACTCTTCATGGTGTGGGGCGGCGTGGTGCTGCTGGCCCTGGTGGTGAGCCTCGTGCTGCCGCGCCAGTACGTGGCTTCGTCCGAAGTGGTGGTCGAGGCGCGCGGCGGCGATCCGCTGGTGGTGCATCCGGGCAGCGGCGGCTCGACGCCGGGCTTCCTGGCCACCCAGGCCGACATCATGGCCAGCGAGCGCGTCGGCGCCAAGGCGGTGGCGGCCCTCAAGGTGGCGCAGATGCCGCGCTGGGCCGAAAAGTGGCAGAAGGCCTCGGGCGGGCAGGGCGATGCCGACCGCTGGATCGCCGGCCGCCTGAAGAAGTTCGTCAAGGTGAGCCCGTCCCACGAGAGCAACGTGCTGACCGTCACCTTCACCGGCGATGATCCGAAATTTGCCGCCGACTACGCCAACGCGCTGGCCAAGGCCTACGTGGAGACCGATCTGGAGCTGAAGATCGAGCCGGCCAAGCAGTCGGCCGCATGGTTCGACGAACACACCAAGGCCCTGCGCGCCAACCTGGAAACCGCCCAGGCCCGCCTGTCGGAGTTCCAGCGCAGCCACGGCCTGGTGGGCGACGAGAAGCTCGACCTGGAGAGCGCGCGCCTCACCGAGCTCTCCACCCAATACACGGCCATCCAGGCCCAGAGCACCGAGACCACGTCGCGCCAGCGCCAGGGCGGCAGCGCCAACGAAGTCACCGCCAGCCCGCTGGTCCAGGCCCTCAAGGTGGATCTGGCCCGCCAGGAAGCGAAGCTCTCCGAGCTCTCCGGCTACCTCGGCGAGAACCATCCCCAGTACCAGCGCGTGAAGGGTGAGGTGGAATCCCTGCGTGCCCGCCTGCGCGCCGAATCCGGCAACGTGGCTGCGGTGGTGGGCACCAACACCCGCATCAACCAGGCCCGCGAAGGCGACGTCAAGAGCCGCCTCGAAGCCCAGAAGCAGCGTGTGTTGCAGCTCAAGCAGCAGCGCGACGAGATGGGCGTGCTGCAGCGCGAGGTGGACAGCGCCCAGAAGGCCTACGACCTGGTGATGGCCCGCCTGACCCAGACCAGCCTCGAGAGCAAGTCGCGCCAGGGCAACGTGGCCGTGCTGTCGGTGGCGGTGCCGCCCACCGAAGCGGCCAGCCCCAAGCTGCTGCTCAACCTGGGTCTGGCGATCGTCATCGGCGCCCTGCTGGGCATGGCGGTGAGCATCGTGCGCGAGCTGTTCGACCGCCGCATCCGCAGCGCCGCAGACCTGGACGACGCCATCGGCGCGCCGCTCTTGGCCGAGATCCCCCGCCTGCAGGACGCCGCCAACGAAGGCTCGCGCCTGCGTCTGGCCCTGCGGCGGGCCTGAGGAGCATCCATGGACATGAAATCCTTTTCCGGTCATTCCCACGTGTCTGCCTTTGAAAAACCTCCGGTCGCCTTCCCCAATCTGGGGGAGATCCTCGTGTCCACCGGCCGCCTGTCGGCCGACGCGGTGGCCCGTGTCACGGCCCGCCAGCGGGAGCGGGGGATTCCCTTCGGCGCGGCCGCCATCGAGCTCGGGCTGGTGACCCAGGCCGACGTGCACGCCGCCCTGTCGCGGCAGTTCGACTACCCGGTGCTCTCCGCCGGCGACCAGGGCGCCGATCCGGAGCTGGTGGCCGCCTTCGAGCCCACCTCGCCCCGCGTCGAAGCCCTGCGCAAGCTGCGCAGCCAGCTGGTGCTGCGGCGCATGGCCAACCCGCTGCTGCGCACCGTCGCCATCGTCGGCCCCGTGCGCGGTGAAGGGCGCAGCTGGCTGGCGGCCAACCTGGCGGTGGTGTTCTCCCAGCTGGGCGAACGCACGCTGCTGGTCGATGGCGACCTGCGCAACCCGCGCCAGCAGACCCTGTTCCGCCTGCCGCCCGCCGGCGGCCTGGCCTCGCGGCTGGCCGAGCGGGGCGACAAGGGCGGGGCGATCCAGCCCCATTCGCGCTTCGATCACCTGTCGGTGCTGCAGGCCGGCATCGTGCCGCCCAACCCCCAGGAGCTGCTGGCCCGCCCGGCCTTCGGCGCGCAGATCGCGGTGGCCCGGGAAACCTTCGAGATGACGCTGGTGGATACCCCGGCCGATGAAGTGGGCGCCGACGCCCAGCTCGTCGCCGCCACCTGCGGCAGCGCCATCATCGTGGCCCGTCGCCACGCCTCGGCCCACAAGCGGGTGGCGGCGCTCTCGGCCGGCCTGCGGGACGCCGGCGTGGTGGTGATCGGCGGCGTGCTGCTCGACTTCTGATGGCTTTCGCCCTCTCCGCCACGGCGCCCGTCAGCCTCGCCACCCCCTTTGAGAAGCGGGTGGCGCAGGGTTTTGCCTGGGCGCTCTTTGCCACCCTGTGGCTGAAGCTGGCGGTGGCGGTGATGCTGACCCAGCCGGTGATCGATGCGGAAGGCGAATCCATGTACAACCGGCTGGCCGACGCCATGTTGCTGGGGGTGATGTTCGCCGGCATCGGCACCTACGCCGACGCCATCCTCCAGCGCGCACCGCTGATCCTCGTGGCGGTGCCGATTGGCCTCGCGTCCTTCCTGACGACCGAGGCGCTGACCGGGCTCAACTTTTCGACGGCGGTCTTCGAGTACTTCAAGATCGTCACGCCGCCGCTCTTGTCGGTGCTGCTGCTGCGCCTCTACGAGCGGGAGACGGCGCTGGTGATCCGCCTGATGCAGATCACCCTGGCGCTGATCTGGGTGATGGTGGTGTTTGCGCTCGTCGTGATGCCGCCGTCCCTCAACCGGGGTGGCGAGCCGTTCTGGCCGGTTTACTTTGCCTCGCTGCACACCAGCTCGTATCTGGTGGTGGTGTGCGCGGCGCTGTCGCTGTACCTCTTTGAGGCCGGCCACCTGAGCCGCCGGCTGTTCATCGCGCAGCTGCTGTTCTCGCTGCTGCTGGTGTTCTACGGCTGGGGTGTGCGCACCTCGATGGTGGCGGCGGTGGCCTTTGGTGGCGTGGTGATGGTGCAGCGCATGCGGATGGCGCCGGTGGTGATGTTCGTCGGCTTTGCCGGCCTGCTGACGCTGGCCTTCGTGCCGCTGCTCTTCGGGTTGATCCACCTGCCGTCGTGGGACGAGATGGTGGAGGTGACCTCCGGCCGCTTCTCCATGTGGCTGCAGAAGATCGACATCCTCGCCAACAGCACGCTGCTGGAATGGATGTTCGGCCACGGCGAGGGCTCGGACTGGATCGTGTCCGAAGTGTGGTGGTGGAGCGCGAAGGATTCCCACAACGACTTCATCCGCCTGCTCAACCAGCAGGGCGTGCTGGGGCTGGGCATGGTGCTGGCGATCCTGGCGGTGTGGGCTGCGGCCTTTCCGCCGGGGGTGGCGCTGCCGCTGCTGGCGGCGCTGGGGGCGTCCACGGCCTTCAGCAACGGGATCATGTTCCGTCCCCAGGCCAGCCTGCTGATGCCCCTGGCGCTGGTGGCCGCGACCGCCGCCTGGCAGCGGATCAGCGGGGAGGGCGCGCGATGAGCCTGTCGATGGCGGCCCTCCTGCGTCGTGGCGAGGTGCTGGCGGTGACCGCCGCACCCGGCGGCCAGCGCCTGCTCCACTTTGCGCTGGTGCAGGCGGTGTGCGGCACCGAGGCGCTGGGGCGCTTCGCCAACGATCTGTCGATCGCCATGATGCTGGGCCTGTTTTCGGCGGTGGGCTGGTCGGCGCTGGTGCTCGCGCGGGTGCCGGTGGCGGGCGAGGGCCGGGTGGCGCCGGTGATGCTGGGGCTGGCCCGGGGCGCGGTGGTGTTCACCTTGCTCGCCTGCATGCCCTTGCCGCTGCTGGCGTCGAACTGCTGGCTGTTCGAGCCGGGCTGGACGGCGCTGCTGCTGGCCGGGTGGACGGCCTACACCGTGGCCCGCCACTACGGTCTGGCGCTGACGCGCTATCGCCCGCTGCTGGTTCTGGAAACCCTGCTGGTGGTGCTGCTCACCGCCGGCATCGTGGTGGATGGCGGGCGTCACCGCTGGATGCCTTATGCCGCGCTGGCGGTGCCCACCGCGCTGCTTGGCCTTGCCGGCCTGGTGCACCTGATGCGCCACCGGGGCCACGAGGCCGCCGCGCTGCCGGCTGGGAGCGCCCGCACCTCGGCCGAGCAGGCGGCGCTCAATTTCGTCAGCGCCGGCATGTCGATGATCCTCGTGCCCTTCACCGTGCGGGTGGCGGGGGAGGGCTACGGCGGGCTGGTGGCGCTGATCGGCAGCCTGACCAGCGTGCTGCTGCTGTTTCCGCGGGCCCTCAGCTTCAACGCCCTGCCGGCGCTGGCCAGGGTGGTGCGTCAGGCCGGGCATCGAGAGGTGCGGGCGACGCTCGACACTCTGCGCCACGACCTGATCCGCGTGAACACCGCCCTCAGCGTGCTGGCCGTGCTGGCCTGGTGCGGCCTTGCCTGGTGGGGCCAGCGGCCCGACTTTGCCCTGGCCGGCGCCACCGCGATCTTCGTGCTCCAGCTCGCCAGCTTCTACGTGGGCCAGCTGGTGCTGCCGGAAGCCAATTATCTCCAGACCGTCGAGGAAACCCGCCTGCCGCTGCGGGTGAACGTGCTCTCGCTGGTGATCTTCGTCGCCGCCTGCGGGCTGGTGATGCTCGTTGCACCGCCGGGTGTGGATGCGGTGCTGTGTCTGTTTGCCGTTCTTCTGGGCGCGACCCTGTCGCGCAACCTGTTATTGCGCCGGGCCGTGTTGCGCCGCGCGCCGGAGGTTTTTGCATGAACTTGCCGCGTTCGGAGGCCGCGATGAACGTGCGCCTCGCTGTTTTCCTCCCGGCCGGGCCGGTGCCCAGCTGGGTTGTCCGTCTGGTGGGCGACTGCCTCGACCTGCCCGATGTGCGCCTCGTTGCGCTGCTGCGCGACGCGTCGCCGCTGCCCGCGGCCGACTGGGCCGACCGGGTCGACGAGATGGTCTTCGACCGGGGCGCCTCGCCGCTGCGTCTGGCGGACCTGCCGACCCCGGCCGGCGTGGCCGAGTGGATCGCGCCGACCGCCGAGCCGGCCGATGCCTGGCTCGCCACCCGCGGTTGCGACGTGCTCCTCGACCTGCGCACCGCGCCGATGCCGATGGCCGTGAGCCCGACCCATCACTGGGCGCTGATGCTCTCCGGCCGTCCGGCGGTCACCCCGCTGGCGGGCGCCGACCCGGTGGTGGAGGGCGCCGACAGCACGGTGATCCAGCTCGAAACCATCCCCGGCGGCGCGGTGATCGACACCTCGCTGGGGGCTTCGTGCACCTTCTCGATCCGCCGCAACCGCCGTCGCGCCATCGCCAAGGGCATGGGCATGGTGCGCCGTGCGCTGGTGCGGCTGACGGCAGAGGGCGCTGTCGCGCCGCTGCCCGAGGTGCCGGCCGGCGGCGTCGATGCCTTTCCGGGTAGCCCGGCTGCCCAGCGCTTTGCCACGCTGGTACGGCGCACCGTGTCGCGCTCGGCGTCGAAGGCCCTGAGCCGCGACCAGTGGGGGCTGGCGCTGGTGTTCGAGGACGCGCTGTGCCTCGACCCGGCCCGCGCGACCCTGATCCATCCGCCCGCAGACCGCTTCTGGGCCGACCCGATGGTGTGGCCGGCAGAAGGTGGCGGCTGGTGGGTGTTCATCGAAGAGGTGATCTACAAGGAAGGCCGCGGCACCCTCAAGGCCATGCGCGTGCAGACGGACGGCAGCTGGGCCGAGCCGGTGTCGGTGATGGTGCGCCCGTGGCATCTCTCCTACCCCTTCCTGTTCGAATGGGAAGGCCAGCTGTGGATGGTGCCCGAGAGCGGTGCCAACCGCAGCGTGGAGCTCTACCGATGCGTGAACCTGCCCGACCACTGGGAGAAGGTCGCCGACATCATGACCGGCATCGACATGGTGGACGCCACCCTGTTCGCCCACGAGGGCCGCTGGTGGATGCTCGGCAACGTCACCGAGCCGGGCGCCGAAAAGCACGACGAGCTGCACGCCTACTACGCCGACAGCCCCCTGGGCCCGTGGCAACCCCACGCCGCCAACCCGGTGGTGGCCGACGCGCGCTTTGCCCGTCCGGCCGGGCCGCTCTTCATGCGCGACGGCAAGCTGCTGCGGCCGGCCCAGGAATGCGTGCCGGAATACGGCCACGCGCTGAGCCTGCGGCGCATCGAGCGGCTCACGCCCACCGAATACATCGAACACACCGAACAGCGGATCGAGCCGGGCTGGAAGCCGGGGATTGCCTGCGTGCACACCCTCAGCCACGCGCCGGGGCTCACTGTTTTCGACTTTCTGACAAGACGGTCACGCTTTGCGGCGGTACGCGGCACGCGCCCCGTGCCCTCCGCCACGGGTCGCAGCGATGGTGGCCGGGATAATTCCGACGGGAAAACAGCGCAATGAGAATTGATTTGATGGGATGCAAGGTCGACAACCTGAACATGGAAGAGACCCTCGGTGTCGTCGAGGGCTTCATCCATGCGGGCACGCCGCACCAGCACGTGGTGGTCAATGTGGACAAGATCGTCAAGGCCAGCCGCGACCCCGCATTGCGTCAGATCATCAACGACTGCGACCTCATCAACGCCGACGGCATGCCCGTGGTGTGGGCCTCGCGTCTGCTCGGCAAGCCGCTGAAAGAGCGCGTCACCGGCGTCGATCTGTTCGAGGCGCTGATGGCCCAGGCCGCCAAGAAAGGCTGGCGCGTCTATCTGTTGGGTGCCCGTGAAGAGGTGGTGAGCGGCGTCGCGCGGCTGTACCCGGCCCGCTACCCCGGCCTCACCATCGCCGGCTACCGCAACGGCTACTGGAAGCCCGAGGAGGAAGCCCAGGTGGTCGAGCAGATCGCCGCGGCCCGCGCCGACATCCTGTTCGTGGCGATCAGCTCGCCCAAGAAAGAGGCCTTCCTCGCCCGCTACCAGGCGGCGATGAAGATCCCCTTCGCGATGGGCGTCGGCGGCACCTTCGATGTGGCCGTGGGCCTCGTCAAGCGTGCGCCGGTGTGGATGCAGAACGCCGGGCTGGAGTGGTTCTACCGCTTCCTGCAGGAGCCACGGCGGATGTTCCGCCGCTACTTCATCGACGACATGGCCTTCGTTGCGCTGTTTGCGCGCGAATGGGTCCGGCGCTGAGCAGGGGGGCAGGGAATGGGGATTGAAGACTGGGGCTACCGCTGGCTCAAGCGCTACATGGACGCCCCCCAGTGGGTGAAGGAGCCCCTCGGGCGCCTCTACAGCCTGCTGCCCGACCGCTGGCGCCACGGCAAGGATTTCGCGCGTTTCCGCGACGAGGCGAGCCTGGCCGATCCGGCCGAGATCCAGCGCCTGTCCGAATCGCGCCTGCGCGAGACGCTGATGTGGGCGATCCAGACCGTGCCGGCCTACGCCGCGCTGGCCGCCCAGCTGCTCATCGACATGCCGCTCTCCGAGCTGCTGGCGCTCTTCCCCCTGATGACCAAGCTCGACTACAAGCGCAACCCCGAGGCGTACCTCTCCACCGCCTGCGGCGAGGCCGAGCGCCTGCCCATGCAGACCAGCGGCTCGGTGGCCGAGCCCTTCAAGTTTGCGCTGCAGAAGGGCGTCACCCGCTCGAAGGAGTCCGCCTACATCGAAGCCTTCAGCCGGCGCATCGGCCTGACCCGGCAGGACGTGGTGCTCTCCCTGCGCGGCCGCAACATCCGCGGCGCGGCAGCCGACACCGGCCCGCTGCACAGCTACGAGCCGATCAAGCAGATGCTGTGGGTCAGCCCCAACCACCTGGACGCCGCCTACATGCCCGGCCACGTGGACGCGGCCATCAAGTACGGGGTGAGCTTCATCCAGGGCTACTCGTCGGCGGTCTATGAGCTGGCCCGCTGGCTGGAGTTCAACCCGGTGCCGCGCTTCACCCAGGCGGTGCGGGGCGTGCAGCTGTTCTCCGAATCCGCCGACGAAGGCATGGTGGCGCTGATCGAGAAGGTCTTCGACTGCCCGGTGCTGGTGCACTACGGCCACTCGGAGCGCTCGGTGATGGCCGGCTCGATGCCCGACGACCACCGCTACTTCGTGTGGCCGCTGTATGGCCACGTGGAGCTGGTGGATGAAGCCGGCCAGCCGATCACCGAACCCGGCGTGCAGGGCGAGGTGGTGGCCACCGGCTTCGACAACAAGGCGATGCCCTTCATCCGCTACCGCACCGGCGATCTGGCCATGTGGTCGGACCGCGCGCCCCATCCGGCGCTGCCCGGCTACCCGGTGCTGGAGCGCATTGACGGACGGAGCAACGACTACTTCGTGGCCCGTGACGGCCGCCGGATTCCGGTGGCGTCCCTGGGCGGGCTGCGTCCGCCGGCCTTCCTGAAGGTGGAGGCCACCCAGTACGAACAACACGAGCCGGGGCGGATCACCGTCCGCCTGCAATCGGCCGAACCCCTCGATCCCGCCGTGCTGGCGGTGATCGACGACTACTTCCGGACCAAGCTGCTGGGCCTCGTGGATGCCGAGCTGCAGGTGGTGCCGCACATCGAGCGCACCGCCCGCGGCAAGCGCCGGCTGATGATCCAGCACCTCACCGAGCGGCCCGCGGAGACTCTGGCAAGAAACTAGGATCATGAGCGTCGAGGACCATCTCTACCGCTGGCTGGGCAAGTACCTGGATGCCCCCCAGTGGATCAAGACCCCGTTGGGACTGGCTTACGGCTGCCTGCCGAAGGCCATGCGCTACGGCACCGGCTACCGGCGTTTTCTCGCCGAGGCCCAGCTGCGCTGCCCCGAGAAGCTGAAGCTGCTGGCCGACGAGCGCCTGCGTCGCACCCTGCGCTGGGCCGCCGAGACGGTGCCGGCCTACGCTGGCGTGCTCGCGCTGCTGTGCGACGGAGCGCCGGTGGAGGCGTGGCTGGCGGCCTTCCCGTTGACCACGCGCCTCGACCTGAAACGCCATCCCCAGGCCTACCGCTCCACCGCCTGCCCGCCCGACGCCGGCCTGCCGATGCAGACCAGCGGCTCCTCGTCCGAGCCCCTGCGCTTCATGCTGGAGCGTGGCCTCACCCGCTGCAAGGAGACGGCGTACATCGACAGCTTCAATCGTCGCCTGGGCTACCGCCGCCGCGTCACCATCCTGTCCCTGCGCGGCCGCAACGTGCGCGGCGCGGAGGAGGGCGTGACCCACAGCTACGACCCGATCAAGCGGATGCTGGCGATCAGCCCCAATCACCTCATCGATGACCTGATGCCCGGCCACGTGGCGGCCGCCCGCCGCCACCGGGTGAGCGGCATCCAGGGCTACCCGTCGGCGGTGTACCTGTTTGCCAACTGGCTGGACAAGCACCCCGAGCATGCGGATTTCGTCCGTCGCGTGCGGGGCGTGCAGCTCTTTTCCGAGACCGTCGAGCCCTTCATGCTCGACACCATCCGGCGCGTGTTCCCGTGCCCGGTGCTGCTGCACTACGGCCACTCGGAGCGCGCCGTGATGGCCGCCTCGATGCCCGACGACCCGCGCTACTTCGTGTGGCCGCTGTACGGCAAGGTCGAGCTGATCGACCACGAAGGCTGCGTCATCACCGAGCGAGGCGTCTCCGGCGAAATCGTCGTCACCGGCTTCGACAACCGGGTGATGCCCTTCATCCGCTACCGCACCGGCGACATCGCCCAGTGGTCCACCGGCCCTGAGCATCCCGACCTGCCGGGCTTTGCAGTGCTCGAACGCATCGAAGGGCGCGACTCCGACTTCATCTATGGCCGCGACGGCCGGGCGATTCCGATGACCTCGGTGGGCGGTCTGCGTCCGCCGGCCTTTGCGCGGATCGACGCGCTGCAGTACGAGCAGTTCGAGCCGGGCCGGCTGATCGTGCGCCTGCAGGCCGGCGCCGGCCTGACCCGCGAGACCTGCTGCGAGCTGCAGCAGTTCTTCCAGACCAAGTTCCACGGCATGGTGGATGCCGAGCTGCAGGAGGTGTCGTCCATGGCGCGCACCGCCAACGGCAAGCTGCGCACCATCGTCCAGCACATCAGCGCCGACAGCGAGGCCACCCATGCGTGAGAAGGGTGCGCCGATGCTGGTGATGCTCGGGCCGGATATCCAGTCCCGCGGCGGGATCGCGTCGGTGATGCGGATCTGGCAGGAGGCGGGCTTCGGCGGCAGCCGGCCGGTGCTGCATCTGCCGACCTACGCCGACGGCAGCGCCATCGCCAAGCTCGTGGTGTTCACTGGCGCGCTGCTGCGCTTCTGCCTGATGCTCGCCCTGGGCCGGGTGGCGGCGGTGCACGCCCACTCGGCCTCCAACGCCAGCTTCCGGCGCAAGAGCCTGATCCTGGCGCTGGCCCGGCTGGCCGGCAAACCGTACATCTTCCACTTGCATGGGGGCGCCTTCGACCGCTACCACGCGGGCGCATCGGCCCTCGAACGGGCGTGGATCAACCGCACCGTGCGCGGGGCCGAAGTGGTCTTCGTGCTCTCCGAAAGCTGGGCGGAATGGCTGCGCAAGCACATCGGCCATCCGGACGTGCGGGTGCTGCCCAACCCGGTGCTGCCGGTGCAGCTGCCCGATGACGTGCCCCGCGAGCCCCACACCCTGCTGTTCCTGGGCCGGCTGGAAGACGCCAAGGGCGTGTTCGTGCTGATCGATGCGCTGGCGCGGCTCGCCGGCACGCGCCCCGACCTGCGGGTGATCCTCGCGGGCGAGGGCGACGTGGCGCGGGTGCGCGCAGCTGCGGTGGCCGCCGGCGTGGCCGAACGGGTTGAGCTGCCTGGCTGGGTGGCGGGCGAGGCCAAGGCCCGTCTGCTGGCCCGCGCCGGCATTTTCCTGCTGCCGTCGCGTTTTGAAGGCGTGCCGATGGCGCTGCTCGAAGCCCAGGCCGCCGGCCTGCCGGTGGTGGCAACCCGCGTGGGCGGGATTCCCCAGGTGGTGACCGATGGATACAACGGCACGCTGGCCGAGCCGGACGACGTGGCCTCGCTGGTGACGGCCCTCAAGCCGCTGCTGGCCGATGCCGCGCTGGCGCGGCGGATGGGTGAGGCCGGGCGCGAGCGGGTGCTCGACAGCTATGGCATCGAACGGGTGCGGGCTATGGTTGAGTCCGCCTGGCAATGCCTCGACCGTGCGTCCGGCGGAAAGGATTGAGCGGGTCGATGCTATCCAGTCATTCCAAGCTTTATCGTCGTGTCTCGCCCGAGGTGCAGGAACACCTGCTGGCGGTGACCACCCGCCTTCGCGGCCTGGTGACCGACCAGCGCGCGCTGCGCCGGATCACCGAGCGCATCGAGGCCAGCCAGTGGCTGCCCCGCGCCGAATGGGAGGCCCTCCAGCTCGAGACCATGCGCGAGCTGGCGCTCGATGCCGGGCGCCGGGTGCCGTATTACCGCGAGCTGTTCGGCCGGCTGGGGATCGACCCGACGCGCTGGCAGTGCCTTGCCGATCTGGCCCAGATTCCGGTGCTCACCAAGCACGAGGTGATCGCCGAGGGCGAGCGCATGGTGGCCGAGGGCGGGCCGTGGCTGCGCTTCAAGGGTTCGACCAGCGGCACCACTGGCCAGGCGATGGCCGGCTGGCGTGACCGGACCTCGATCGCCTTCGAGCAGGCCTTCATCGACCGACAGGCCCGCTGGGCGGGTTTTCACAAGGGCGAGCGGCGGGCCTGGCTGCGCGGCGATCCTGTGGTGCCGCCCAATCAGTCCGGCGGCAAGCTGTGGCGGATGAACCGGGCCGACAACACCCTGATGCTGTCCTCCTACCACCTCACGCCGAGCAACGGCGCGGGCTACATCGAGGCGCTGGAGCAGTTCGACCCGGTGATGATCCAGGCGTATCCGTCGTCGGTGGGCTATCTGGCCCGCTGGCTGGAGGAGCACGACCGCAATTACCGCGGCAAGTCGCTGCGCGGCATCGTCACCTCGTCCGAAACACTGCGCGCCGAGGAGCGGCGCATCATCGCCGAGCGCTTCGGCTGTCAGGTGTTCGACTGGTACGGCGCCTTCGAGCGGGTCGCGGCCATCGGCACCTGCGAGCACGGCCACCATCACGTGATGGAGGACTACGGCTGCGTGGAGTTCGAGCCCAACGGCGACGGCACCTCCAACCTCATCGCCACCGGCTTCGGCAACCGCCTGATGCCCTTCCTGCGTTACCGCGCGGACGACCGGGTGGTGCTGGCCGACCCGGATTTCGCCTGCCCCTGCGGGCGCAGCTTCCGGGTGGTGGAGCGGGTGCTGGGCCGGGTGGACGACGCCATCCGCACCCCCGACGGGCGCCACGTGGTGATGCTGGACTGGATCTTCTCCGGGCTCTTCGGGCTCGTCGAGGCCCAGGTGGTGCAGGAGCGCCTGGACGAAGTGGTGATCCGCATCGTCGCCGGCACCGAATTCAGCCAGCGGGACGAGCACGCGCTGCTGCTGCGTGCCCGTGAGCGGCTTGGCCAGCAGGTCATCATCAGAATCGAGCGCGTGGCCGAGATCCCGCGCACGCGCAACGGAAAGTTCCGGCAGATCGTCAGCCGGCTGAGTGGAAGTGAGGAAGTCAATGTCTAGTCTCAACCAGGTCGGGTGGTACTGGAACCGCCTGCGCTGCATGTCCATTGCCGAGATCATGGGCCGCGCCAGCACCAGCGCCACCCTGGCGATGGAGCGCCGCAAGACCCCCACCGAAGTGCCGGTGGCCCGGCTCGACCGCCTGGGCGCCCGCTGGCTGCCGCGGGAGCTGCCCGAGCCCGCTGGCGCCATCCTGCAGCGGGCCAATGAGGTGCTCGCCGGCCACTGGCGGATCTTCGCCAACGATGCCATGAACCTTGGTTTCCCGCCGGAGTGGAACCGCAACCCGGCCAACGGCGCGCTGCTGCCGCTCACCTACGGCAAAACCATGTCCTTCCGCGATCCCTCGGTGACCGGCGACATCAAGTACCTGTGGGAGCCCAACCGGCACCTTGAACTGGTGTGCCTGGCCCAGGCCTGGCAGCTCACCAGCGACATGCGCTACCTGGAAGGGATCGGCACGCTGCTGGAGAGCTGGTTCGTCCAGTGCCCGTATGGCCTGGGGCCGAACTGGTCGAGCGCGCTGGAGGCCGGCATCCGGCTGATCAACTGGTCGATCGCCTGGCAGCTGATCGGTGGGCTGTCGTCGCCGCTGTTCCAGCATCCGGTGGGCAAGGTGCTGCGGGCCGACTGGTTGAGCAGCATCTGGCGCCACGCCGAGTTCATCCGCGGGCATCTGTCGCGGCATTCATCGGCCAACAATCACCTGATCGGCGAGCTGACCGGGCTGTTCGTGGCCGGCTCCACCTGGCCGTACTGGGAAGAGGCCAAGCAGTGGCGGCGCGTCTCCCGCGACGGCCTGGAGCGCGAGGCGCTCATCCAGAATGCCCCGGACGGCGTCAATCGCGAACAGACCACCGCCTACCAGCAGTTCGTGTGGGATTTTCTGCTGATCGCCGGGCTCGCCGCGCGGGCCACCGGCAAGCCCTTTTCAGACGCCTACTGGTCGCGCATGGAGGCGATGCTGGTGTATGTGGCGGCGGTGATGGACAGCGGCGGCAACGTGCCGATGTTCGGCGATGCGGACGACGGCCGGGTGACCGGCTTTTCCCTCAGCGCCGGCGGCTGCGCCTTCCAGAGCCAGCTTGCCACCGGTGCGCTGCTGTTCGAGAACGCCTCCCTGGCCCGCAAGGCCGGCTTTGTGGATCTACGCACCCGCTGGCTGCTTGGTCGAGAGGCCTGCGTGCCCTTCGATGATCTGCTGCTCAAGGCTGCGCCGGCCACCACCCGGGTGGATTTTCCGGATGGTGGCGTGTTCGTGCTCGGCGCCCATCTGGATACGCTGGACGAGATTCGCCTGGTGGCCGATGCCGGCCCCCTGGGCCTTGGCGGCATCGCGGCCCACGGTCATGCGGATGCACTGTCCTTCACCCTGTCGGTGGCCGGACGGGAGTTTCTCGTCGATCCGGGCACCGGCACCTACCACGGGCCACGGGCCTGGCGGGATGGCTTCCGCGGCACGGCAATGCACAACACCCTGTCCATCGCCGGTGAGGATCAGGCGGTATCGGGCGGCAAGTTCATGTGGGTGCGGAAGTACCGGACGACGGTACTCGAACGGGAATCCACCCGTATCGTCGATCGTCTGGTGGCCGAGCACGACGGCTACCGGCGCCTGCCGGGGCGGCCGGTGCATCGCCGCAGCTGGGAAGTGGATCGCCTGGCCGACAGGGTGACGATCCGCGACGAGGTGCAGGCTGCCGGCCCGCAGTCCGTCACGCTGCACTGGCATTTCAGCGAGGCCTGCAACGTCACCTGCACGCCGGATGGCTTGTCGGTGTCCAATGGCCCGGTGTGCCTGACGATGGTGTTGCCGCCCGATGGCGAGGTGAGCATCCTGCGCGGCGCCGACGAGCCGCTGGCAGGCTGGGTTTCCCGGGGGTACGACCAGCGGTCGCCGAGCACGACCGTCGAGTGGCGGGGGACCCTCGAGCCCGGGATGTTCGTGGAGACGATCCTGCGCCGGATCTGATCCGCGCTCAGGCCTGGGGAAAGAACAGGGCGATCACCGCCGGCATCTCGGCCTGGACGGCGGCGCGGATCGAACCGATCCTTTCGACGCTCATCTCGAGGGTGGCGACGGTCATCGGGTCCATCCCGGCGAGGGCGGCCTCGTCGGCGTTCTCCTGCCCTTCGGTGGCGACGATCTGGTTGGCCAGATGGATGAGGGCGGCCTCGGTCATGTGGTGGCCGCCCATGGCCGGCATCAGCTGGGCGCCGATGGCGGTGGCAAAGCCGTTGGGCAGGTGCCACGCCGACGCCAGCGCTGCGCCTACTTCGGCGTGGGTGCAGCCCAGGTGGCTGATCTCGGCCTCGGGGAGCGGGATGTGGCGGGTGCGGGCGGTTTCGAGGGCCGCCGAGGCGCCTTCGGGGTTGGCCTGGTACATCACCAGATGGCCGATGTCGGCGAGCAGGCCTTCGACGAACATCCGCTCCGGATCGCCCGTGCCCATCAGCTTGGCACTGGCGCGGGCCGCCAGACCCCGGTAGATGCAGTCCTGCCAGTAGCGGGTCATGTGCATCCGCGCCGGGCGGATGCCCGAGAAGGCGCCGATGATCGCGGTGCTCAGCACCAGATCATGCACCTGCTGCATCCCCATCAGATTGACCGCCCGGGCAACCGTTTCGATCTTCCCCGGAAAGCCGTACAGCACGCTGTTGACGACACGGAGCACGCGGGCAGTGATGCCCGGGTCGCTGGCCACCGCATCGGCCACCTGATAGACCGAGCTGTCCGGATCGTCGAGCAGTTCGCGGATGCGATGGTATGCGGCGGGTAGGCTGGCGAGCTTTTCGATGCAGGCGACAAGTTCCTGGGGCGTAGACATGATCGTGGGCGGCTCTTGAGAACGGGAGACGAAGTGATTTACGGCGGCGTGGCAAGCTGCTTTAGCGATGACACCCTGGATGCGCCCCAAATTGGGGGAGATAATCCACAGCACGCCTGCCGCCAAGGCACGACGACCGGCAATTGCGCACAGCGGTGCATGGATTGAGGGCGAGCGGGGGACACGGGCTTGCTATGCTTTTCGGCGGTGGTCGGCGCGCTGGCGTCGGCCCGGTTTGTCGAGCAAGAAAATAAGGTTTTCCCGATGAAGCTACTGAGCTGGAACATTCAGTGGGGGCGCGGTGCGGATGGTGAAGTGAATCTCCCGCGCACGATTTCGGCCATCCGGACGCTGGGTGATTTTGATGTGATCTGCCTGCAGGAAGTCGCGGTGGGTTTTGCCGGGCTGCAGGGCGGCGTGGCCACGGACAGTGTTGCCCGTCTGGCCGAGGCCTTCCCGGGCTATGGCGCGCACTTTGCGCCGGCGGTGGATCTGCCGGATGCGGCCGGCGGTCGCAGCCAGTTTGGCAACCTTACCCTCAGCCGCCTGCCGGTGGGGCAGGTGTTCCGCCACAGTCTGCCGCGCCCGCCCGAAGACGGCGTGCCGAGCATGCCGCGGGTGTGCCTCGAGGTGGTCGTGGAAGGTGCGCATGGCCCGGTACGGGTGCTCAACACCCATCTGGAGTACTACTCCCGCGTCCAGCGCATGACCCAGATCGCTGCGCTCCACGCGCTGCAGTGCGATGCGGTGCGGCTCGCCGCCAGCGCGCCGCCGACGCTGGATGAGCGCAAGCAGGATTCGCCCTTTGCGGTGTGGCCGCGGCCGGTGTCGGCGATCATCTGCGGGGATTTCAACTGCGAGCCCGGCAGCCCCGAGTATTACCGGATGACCGCGCCGATCAGCGCCGACGTGTCGGGCTGGGAAGACGCCTGGCGTGCCTGCTACGGCGACATTCCGCACCTGAACACGGTGGGCCTGAATGGCGCCGAATGGCCGGACAGGCCGTATTGCTGTGATTATTTCTTCGTGAGCGCCGATCTGGTCGATCGGGTGGATGCGGTGGCGGTGGATCAGGCCACGGCGGCCTCGGATCACCAGCCGATCCGGTTGATCCTGGACTGAGCAGTCCAGGATTCGGGTACATCACATCCGGCCGGGGTTGGCAGGATGCAGCTGCCCTGCAGGCGGCACACGCCGCGGCAGGGCCGTTGTGTGTTTACAGTTCGGAGAGCTGTTCCTGGTAGCGCAGGGCGTTGTTCACGTAGCCGTCGGCGCTGGCCTGGAGCTTGACGATCTCGTGGTCGGTGAGCTCGCGGATGATCCGACCCGGAGAGCCGCACACCAGCGAGCGATCGGGAATCACCTTGCCTTCGGGAATCAGCGAGTTGGCGCCGATCAGGCAGTGCTTGCCGATCACTGCGCGGTTGAGCACCACCGCGTTGATGCCGATCAGGGAGCCATCGCCCACCGCACAGCCGTGCAGCATCACCTTGTGGCCGACGGTGACGTTGCTGCCGATGGTGAGGGGGACGCCGTCATCGGTGTGGAGCACCGAGCCGTCCTGGATGTTGGTGTTCTCGCCGATGGTGATCGGGTCGTTGTCGCCCCGCAGGATCGCCCCGAACCACACATTGACGTTGCGACCAAGATGCACGTCGCCGATCAGGGTGGCAGTGTCGGCAATCCAGACGCCCTCCTGCAGTTGCGGGGTATGCTCTCCGAGGCGATAAATCGGCATGTTATTTTCCTGTTATGGTTTGAATTTCACCCGTACCGCCGAATGGCCGGGTGAAGAGCGCGCCATAATAACAGGGTGACGCTCGAGTGCAAGGGGATTGGCGCCCTTTTTGCCACACTTTCGGTAAGCGAAATAAGGGCTTAGCGGCGGTGGCCGAGGCCCGTGAGCGCGTCTTCAATGCCGCGGACGGCGACAAGGAGTCTGGATGTTTGTGAACGCTTCAGATGGTCTCGGAACGGGGCAGGGCGATGGCCGGTGATCTCGACAGCCTTGCAGGGCTGGTGACGGCCTTCCGGGACGCGCGGGACTGGTCGCAGTTCCATTCCCTGCGCAACCTCATCGTGTCGCTCAACCTCGAGGCCGGCGAGCTGCTGGAGCTCACCCAGTGGAAGACCGACGACGAGATCGCCGCCATTCCGGCGGACCTCCACGCCCGCGAGGCGCTGGAGGACGAATGCGCCGACGTGCTGCTCTACCTGCTGCTGATCGCCGACCGGGCCGGCATCGACCTGGATGCCGCGACCCGCGCCAAGCTTGCCAAGAACGAAGCCAAGTATCCGGTCGAGCGTTTCCGGGGTTCGCGCCGGAAGTACGACGCGCCCGATTGAACGCCGGGGAGGCGTGCCACCGGCCGAGGTGTTAGCATCGCGCCCCTGATCTATCGACCCTTGCCGCCCGCTTGCCCGGGTGCAACCGCCATGCTGAGTTACCGCCACGCCTTTCACGCCGGCAATCACGCCGACGTGCTCAAGCACTTCGTCCTCGTCCAGGTGCTGGAATACTTCAACCAGAAGGACAAGCCTTACTTCTACATCGACACCCACGCGGGTGCCGGCTGTTATGCGCTGGACGAAGCCTTCGCCCGCAAGAACGCCGAGTACGAAGAGGGCGTCGGCCGGCTGCTGGGCCGCAAGGACGTGCCGTCCGAGCTTAAGGAATACCTGCGCGTGGTGCGCGACCTCAACCCCGGCGGCAAGCTGCGGCTGTATCCGGGGTCGCCGTGCTGTGCGGCGCCGCTGATGCGCCCGGACGACAAGATGCGCCTGTTCGAGCTGCATCCGGCCGACAGCCGCCTGCTCGCCAAGACCTTCGAGAACGCGGGCAACCAGACGATGGTGCTGGAGCAGGACGGCTTCACCGGCATCAACGCCTTCCTGCCGCCGCCGTCGCGCCGCGGGCTGGTGCTGATCGACCCGCCCTACGAGGTGAAGACCGACTACCGCACCGTGCTGACGATGATGAAGGAGAGCCTGCGCCGCTTCCCGACCGGCACCTACATCATCTGGTATCCCAAGCTCCACAGCATGGCCTCGCGGGAGCTCCCCGAGAAGCTCAAGCGCCTGCCGATCACCAGCTGGCTGCACGTCAGCCTCGATGTGCAGAAGCCCTCCGAGGATGGTTTCGGGATGCATGGCAGCGGCCTCTTCATCGTCAATCCGCCGTGGACCCTGCCGCCAGTGCTGAAGAAGGTGATGCCTTATCTGGTGAAGGTGCTGGGCATCGACGAAGGTGCTGGCTTCCAGCTGGAATCCGAGATTCCCTGAGCGCGCCGGCCGCTCAGGCCAGACGCAGGATGCAAAAAGCCCCGGGTGACCGGGGCTTTTTGTTGAAGCGTTGATCCACGCGGGCGGCAGCGAAGGCTGCCGCGGGCGATTTACAGCAGATGCATCTTCTTGGCGGCTTCGGTCAGCTGCCCGCGGAAGTCCGGGTGGGCGATGCTGATGAGCTCCTTGGTGCGCTGCTTGGCGGTCTTGCCGCGCAGCTGGGCCACGCCGTACTCGGTCACCACGTAGTTGATGTCGTTCTTGCTGGTCGACACGTGGGTGCCCGGGGTGAGGGTCGGGACGATGCGCGAGATCGTGCCATCCTTGGCGGTGGACGGCAGCACGATGAAGGCCTTGCCGCCCTTGGAGCGGTTGGCCGAACGCACGAAGTCCGACTGACCACCGGTGCCGGAGTAGGGCAGCGGGCCCAGGCTCTCGGAGCCGCACTGGCCGAGGAAATCGATCTCCAGGGTGGCGTTGATGCACATCAGGTTGTCGTTCTGACCGGCGATGTACGGGTCGTTGGTGAAGTCCACCGGGTGCATCTCGACCATCGGGTTGCGGTCGAGGAACTTGTAGAGCTTCTTGGAGCCGAGGGCGAAGGTCGCGACCATCTTGCCCGGCATGAAGTTCTTGCGGCGGTTGGTGACCGCGCCGGCTTCGAGCAGCGTGAGGATGCCGTCGCCGACCATCTCGGTGTGGATGCCCAGATCGTGCTTGTGGGTGAGCTGCATCACCACCGCGTCGGGAATGCCGCCGTAGCCGATCTGCAGGGTCGAGCCGTCCTCGATCATGTCGGCGACGTACTTGCCGATGGCTTCCTGGACGGGCCCGATGGTGGGCAGGCCCACTTCGAGCACCGGCTCATCGTTCTCGACCAGGGCAGTGACCTGGGAGATGTGGATGTGGCAGTTGCCAAAGGCGAACGGAACGTTCGGGTTGACTTCGACGATGACGGCGCGGGCCTTGCGGATGGCGGCCATCGTGTAGTCGGGGGCGAGGCCCAGGGAGAAATAACCGTGCTCGTCCATCGGGGACACCTGGGTGAACACCACCTCGGCAGGCATCAGGCCACGATCGATGAGCTGCGGCATCTCGGAGAAGTAGCTCGGGTAGAAATCACCCACGCCTTCCTTGAAACCGGGGCGGGTCGCGCCGCTGAAGAAGTACGCCACGTGGCGCACGTTTTCGGCGGTGGTCGGATCCAGGTAGCCGAACTTGCGCACGGCGAGGATCTGCGACACCTTCACGTCGCGGAAGTCGCGGCGGTGTTCGGAAAGGGCGGTAAGGAGCGCGGGGGGTTCGGCTACCGCAGTCGGCACGACGATGGTGTCGCCGTTATGAACATTGCGGATGGCTTCGGCCGGAGTTACGCGCTTGGCGGCGTATTGCGCCTGGACGGTCATCTGTTTATCTCCCATGGTCATCGTTATAGCGCAGCATTAAACCACGGCTTGAAGCCGCGATTTGTACTCGATTGTATAGCGTGGGAGTGGCCCGGAATCTGGCCTGGATCAAGGAAATGAGCGGGGCTGCCGGCCTAGGGCAGGGTCGAGCGGTCGCGTCCGAGACAGGTTCGGTGGCGGCCGTCCACGCGCTCGGCGAACCACGCGGTGGTGAGCTTGCGCTGGATCTTGGGGCTCTTCAGGTCGATCTGCGGCATCGCTTCGCGGGGTATGGGCGCACCGGCTGCCGCATCGGCGAGGGCGAAGACCCTGGCATAGAGCGCGGTCTGGGCGAAAGCGGGGGTTTTTTCGAGGCGCAGGTCGCGGATCAGGGCATCCCGGGAAAGGCCCAGCCGCCCGTTGATGGTGGCGAGGGCCGACAGTGTCGCGCTGGGCTCAGACGACGGCGCACCGTCCTTGTAGCGCAGCAGGTCGCCATCGAGGGCCAGCGCCTGGCCGGACAGGCGGGCGACCGCCGACTGGAAGGCCGCGTTGCGGCTGCTGAAGCGACCGGCGTTGAAGTCAGCAAAGCGGTAGAGGATCTTGCTGTAGGGCGCCGGGTAGTCGAGCAGAATCGCGATGCCGAAATACACGCCGCCGCGGCGGGTGAAGACTTCGGTGCGCACGGAGTCACGGCGCGGATAGGGGTAGGCCTTCTCGCGCACCTGCTCTTCGGCAAACGCGATGCTGACCTGCATCGGGCCGCCGGTACGCACCGGGTTGTAGCCGCCCAGCAGGGATCTGCCATTGGGCAACTCGGAGATCATGTCCTCGAACAGCGCGTTCATCTGCTTCTCGGTGCGCAGGCTGTCGATGCGCGCCTTGTAGCTGCGGCCGTCGGGACTGGTCTTGAGGAGGGCGGCGTCCACCAGCAGACGGGGCAGGTGGATCTTTTCGCGCCGGGTGTCGATTTCCTTCCAGACGATCTGGGACAGGCCGGGTACCACCGGGTCTGCCTGGAAGGTGGATTCCTGCTCGATGACGGCAACTGCGGCGCAGATGTTGTCCGGCGTGAGCGGCAGGCGCAGGCTGCTGAAGGCGGTGTGGATGTCGGTGGCCCAGCCGTCCCGGTCCTTGACGTAGGGCGGCAGGAAGCCGGCTATGAGGGCGCGGCCTTCCCGCTCACCGAGCACGACCGGCGCGGCAGGGCGCGGCACGGGCTGAACGGTGGGGGGGAGTGCCGGAGCTGGCTGCGTGAGAATCGGTTTCGGCGCTTCGGGCTGAGGGGCCGGAATCGTCTGGGGCAGGGGAGGCGTGCTGCCGCTTGCCGGAGGAAGCTTCGGGGACGGCCGGGATTCCACCGGCCCGGTGCTCGCGCAGCCGCCGAGCAGTAGCGCGCCAACCGCCAGGGCGCTGGCCGCTAGGCTGGAGCCGCTACGGATCAAGATCCGCCGGCGGTTTTTTCCGCCTCGGCGATGCGGCTCAGGCTGCGGGTGTAGAAGGCTGAATAGCCCAGGCCGACGAGGGCCATGATGCCGGTCAGCAGCACCGCGCCTTCCATTGGCTGGCCGGCGATCACGTTGGCGATGAAGGAATAGCCGAGCACCATCGCCGCGGCGAAGCCGCCGATGATGCGGACGAGGGCAAAGGTTTTCTGTTGCTTGAGGGTGGGGGTGGCCATGGGGCGTTGTTCAATGAAAAACCGGCTCGATGCGAGAGGATCGGGTTTCCGATCCGGCGCGTCAAGCCGGTTGTCAGGTCAGAACAGGGTGCGACCGATCCAGTAGCCGCCAGCGGCGATCAGGGCCGAGCAGGGAATGGTGAGGATCCATGCCCAGACGATGCTGCCGGCGACGCCCCAGCGGACGGCGGCCGTCCGGCGCACCGAACCGACACCGACGATGGCGCCGGTGATGGTGTGGGTGGTGGACACCGGGATGCCCAACGCGGTGGCCAGGAACAGCGTGATCGCACCGCCGGTTTCGGCACAGAAACCGCCGACCGGCTTGAGCTTGGTGATGCGCTGGCCCATCGTCTTGACGATCCGCCAGCCGCCGAACAGGGTGCCGAGGCCGATGGCCATGTAGCACAGCACGACGACCCACGACGGAACCGGGTCACCTTGGGCGGTGACGCCCGCGGCAAGCAGCAGCATCCAGATGATCCCGACCGTCTTCTGGGCATCGTTGCCGCCGTGGCCGAGGCTGTACAGCGCAGCCGAGACGAGCTGGAGCCGACGGAACCACTTGTCGACCCGTCGCTGGGTCTTGTTGCGGCAGATCCAGGCGACGATCACGAGGATGAGCGAACCGAGGATGTAGCCGAGCAGCGGCGAAATGATGATGAAGGAGACTGTCTTGGCGATGCCGGCGCCGATCAGCGGATCGGTGCCGGCCTTGGCGATGGCCGCGCCGACGATGCCGCCGATGAGCGCGTGGGACGAACTGGAAGGGATGCCGTAGTACCAGGTGACGATGTTCCACGCGATGGCACCAAGGAGCGCGCCAAAGATGAGGTGGTGATCGACAATGGATGGGTCGATGATGCCCTTGCCGACGGTGCTGGCCACCTTCAGCTGGAAGATGAACAGGGCAATGAAGTTGAAGAAGGCGGCCCAGGCAACAGCCTGGTGGGGCTTGAGCACCCCGGTGGACACGACGGTGGCGATGGCATTCGCCGCGTCGTGAAAGCCGTTCATGAAGTCAAAGACGAGCGCAACGACGACCAGGCCGGCAATGACCCAGAAACCGATCTGTACGGGTTCCATGGCGATGCTCAGGCGTTTTCCAGCACGATGCCTTCGACGATCTTGGCGACGTCCTCGCAGCGATCGGTGATCGATTCGAGTTGTTCGTAGATGGCTTTGAGTTTCATGACCTGCAGCGCGTCTCGTTCGTCACGGAAGAGCTTGGACATGGCGCTGCGCATGATGCGGTCGGCGTCGGTCTCGAGGCGGTCGATCTCCTGGCACGTCTGCAGCACGGCGCTGGCGTTGTCCATGTTGGAGATGAGGCCGACCACGATCTTGACGCGGGTGCAACAGGACAGGCTGACGTTGGCCAGCTGCTGCGCTTCGGGGGTGATGCGCTGGATGTGGTAGAGCGTGGTGCACTCGGCGACGTCCTGGACGGTGTCGAGGATGTCGTCCATGGCGTTGATGAGGCTGTGGATCTCGTCGCGGTCGAGCGGGGTGATGAAGCTCTTGTGAGCCTGGGCGACGGTCTCGTGGGTGATCTTGTCTGCGATCTGTTCGATTTCTTCGATGGCTGCGATGTGCTTTTCGGCACCACCGAGATCGTCCATCAGGGCGACCAGCGCCTGGGCGCCAAGAACGATCTGCTCGGCGTGGCTGTTGAAAAGTTCAAAAAAACGGCCCTCTTGGGGCAGCAGGCGTCCGAACATAGTTTGTTTGTTGCAGGAGTATGACTGTAACCCGATTTTAACAGAGCCCCGCCTCATCTACGCACCGTATTGAGGCGGAGCTTCTGATCCTTGTCAGAACTTGGGCTTTTTGGGGCCCTTGAAACCGCCACTGAAGCCGCCCGGAGGGCCGTCCTTGCGGAACGGCTTCTTCGGCGGGGCGCCGCGGCCCGCGGGGCGGCCGCGTTCACGGCTGGCCTCTTCGGGGCTGGCGAGGCGCAGGTTGAGCGGCTGCTGGCGCACGCGGGCGCGACGGAGGATCTGGACGACGTCGTTGGACAGATCGGCGGGCAGTTCGACGGTGCTGTAGTCCTCGAACAGGTTGATCTGGCCGATGAAGCGGCTTTCGATGCCGGCCTCGTTGGCGATGGCGCCGACGATGTCCTTGGGGCTGGCCATGTGCTCGCGACCCACGTCGATGCGGTAGCGGGCGAGGCGGCCTTCGGCGTAGTCGCGGCGGCGCTCGAGGATCTCGCCGCGGTTCTCGCGCGGCTCGCGGGCCGGGCGGTCGGGCTTGCCGGCTGCGATCTGGGCGATGTCAGGTTTGCCGGTGTCCTGCATCTGCAGCGGGCGATCCTTCTGGGCGAGGAAGGCCAGTGCGGCGGCGATCTCGTGGACGTCCACGTCCTGCTTTTCTTCGATGCCGGCGATGACGTCGAGGAAGAAGCTCAGGTCTTCGGATTCGAGGACTTCGCTCACCTGCTGGCGGAAGGCGGCGACGCGCTTGTCGGCGACGGCTTCGCGGCTGGGCAGCTTGAGGAGCTCGATCGGCTGCTTGGTGGCGCGTTCGATCTGGCGCAGCAGGTGGTTCTCGCGCGGGGCGACGAACAGGATCGCATTGCCGGAGCGTCCGGCGCGGCCGGTGCGGCCGATGCGGTGGACGTAGGCCTCGGTGTCGTAGGGGATGTCGTAGTTGATGACGTGGCTGACGCGGGGCACGTCGATGCCGCGGGCGGCCACGTCGGTGGCGACGACGATGTCGAGGGTTTCGTTCTTGAGCTGTTCGATGACCCGCTCACGCAGCTGCTGGGTCATGTCGCCGTTGAGACAGGCGGCCGCGTAGCCGCGGGCTTCGAGCTTCTCGGCCAGTTCGACGGTGGCGGTCTTGGTGCGCACGAAGACGATGGCGGCGTCGAAGTCGTCCTCGACCTCGAGGATGCGGGTGAGCGCGTCGAGCTTGTGCGGGCCGGCGATCTGCAGGAAGCGCTGGCGGATGGTGGAGACGGTGGCCGTGGCGGCCTTGATCTTGATTTCCTTCGGGTCGCGCAGGTAGCGGTGGGCGACGCGGCGGATGGCGTCCGGCATGGTGGCCGAGAAGAGGGCCGTCTGGCGGGCGGTGGGGGTGTGCTCGAGAATCCATTCCACGTCGTCGATGAAGCCCATGCGCAGCATTTCGTCGGCTTCGTCAAGAACCAGGGTGGTCAGGTTGTCGAGGTTGAGGCTCTTGCGCTCGAGGTGGTCCATGACCCGGCCCGGCGTGCCGACGATCACGTGGGCGCCGCGCTGGAGCTGGCGCAGTTGGACGACCATGCTCTGGCCGCCGTAGATCGGCAGCACGTGGAAGCCGGGCATCTTGCTGGCGTAGCGCTGGAAGGCTTCGGCCACCTGGATGGCGAGCTCGCGGGTGGGGGCGAGGACGAGCACCTGCGGGTTGCGCTGGGCGAGGTCGACGCGGTCGAGGGCCGGGAGGGCGAAAGCGGCGGTCTTGCCGGTGCCGGTCTGGGCTTCGCCGAGGATGTCGTGGCCGGCGAGGAGGTGCGGAATACAGGCGGCCTGGATGGGCGAGGGGGTTTCGTAGCCGATCTCGGCGAGGGCGGCCAGAATCGGCGCCTGGAGGTCGAGCTGATCGAAGCGTTCGATGGGAGCAATCATGGGAGCGGGGGCGCGGGCCGGGTGGAGGGTGAAGCGGTCTTGGGCCCGGGGCGTTAAGGCGGCTTCAGCAAAACACTCAATTTTACCGTAAGCGCGCCCCGCCGTCCTGTTGCTTGAGGAAAGTCAGCGCCCGGAGACGGTGCTGGCGTCCTGTCCGAACAACACTTTCTTCGCTTCGTCGCTCATGGGCGGCTGGCTGGGGTTGATGCGCTCGGCGATTTCGTAGGCGCGCACGGTGGCCGGCCGCTGCTGGATGACGTCGAACCAGCGCTTGATGTTGGGGAAGTCGTCGAGGCTCTGGCGCTGGCGTTCGTGGGGCACGATCCACGGGTAGCAGGCCATGTCGGCGATGGTGTAGTCGTCGCCGGTGATGAAGGCGCGGTCGGCGAGGCGGCGGTCGAGCACGGCGTAGAGGCGGGCGGTTTCCTTCACGTAGCGGTCGATGGCGTAGGGCACCTGCTCGGGGGCGTACTGGGTGAAGTGGTGGTTCTGCCCGGCCATCGGGCCGAGGCCCGCCATCTGCCAGAACAGCCACTGCAGGGTGTCGACGCGCTGGCGCAGGTCGGTGGAGAGAAACTGGCCGGTCTTTTCGGCGAGGTAGAGCAGGATCGCGCCGGATTCGAAGATCGAGACGGGCTCGCCGCCATCGGCCGGGGTGTTGTCGACGATGGCGGGGATGCGGTTGTTCGGGGCGATGCGCAGGAAATCCGGCTGGAACTGCTCGCCCTTGCCGATGTTGATGGGGTGAAGCGTGTAGGGCAGGCCGGCTTCTTCGAGGAAGAGGGTGATCTTGTGGCCGTTGGGGGTGGTCCAGTAGTACAGGTCGATCATCGAGGGTGTCCTTCAGGCGGAGGGGCGGCGTTCGGCGGCTAGAACCCAGGCGGGGTCGAGGTCGCGGATCGGCACGCGGGGGTCGGCGGGGATGCGGCCGGCCAGTTGCAACTGCAGGTAACGCAGGCAGGAGACACGCAGGAAGGACGTGAAGTTCGTGCTTTCGTCGAGTCGGCCGCTGACGGTGAGTTCGTCGTAGAGCCGCCCGAGGAGCTGGGGCACGCTGAGGCCGTCGCGCTCGCCGATCTCGCCGAGCACCTGCCAGAACAGGTTCTCGAGGCGCAGGCTGGTGGCGACGCCATGCAGGCGGATCGAGCGGCTGCGGGTGGCGTAGAGCTCAGGGTCGGCGTTGATGAAGATCTGGCACATCGTTCGGGCTCAGGAAAGCGGGAAAACCCCGTCAGCTCATTGTAGGAGCTGGCGGGGATTTTTGTGCCGATGGGCAGATATCAGCTGATGCGGGTGCCGAGCACCGCCAGGAACTGGGCGATCCACGCCGGGTGGGCAGGCCAGGCGGGGGCGCTCACCAGATTGCCGTCGGTGATGGCCTGATCCACCGGGATGTTGGCGTAGGTGCCGCCGGCAAGCTCGACCTCGGCCCGGCAGGCCGGGTAGGCGGAACAGGTGCGGCCCTCGAGCACGCGGGCGCCGGCGAGGAGCTGGGCGCCGTGACAGATGGCGGCCACCGGCTTGTCGGCGGTGAAGAAGTGGCGCACCGCGGCGATCACTTCCGGGTACATGCGCAGGTATTCGGGGCCGCGGCCGCCGGGGATCACCAGGGCGTCGTAGTCTGCCGGGTCGATGTCGGCGAAGGTGGCGTTGAGGGTGAAGTTGTGGCCGCGCTTTTCGGTGTAGGTCTGGTCGCCCTCGAAATCGTGGATGGCGGTGGCGATGGTGTCGCCGGCCTTCTTGTCGGGGCAGACGGCATCGACCGTGTGGCCGACGGCCTGGAGCGCCTGGAAGGGCACCATGGTTTCGTAGTCTTCGCAGAAGTCGCCGCAGATCATCAGGATTTTCTTGGCCATGTCTTGCTCCGTTCGGGTGGATGGGAAACCGCGGAGAAAGTGTGGCCGCACGCCAGCCGGGGCGGGTGGTAGCCGGTTACCGCGCCAGGGTTTGCCAGCCGGGCGGCGGGTGCGCATCATGGGCGTTTTGGAGAGACAGACGATGACCGATTTCGTGATTCCTCCGCCGGCCCAGGCGGTGGTGCCGGTGGCGGGCAGTGCCAGGGTGTTTCCGGTGCGGCGGATTTACTGCGTGGGGCGCAACTATGCCGCCCACGCCCGCGAGATGGGTGCCGACCCGACCCGCGAGGCGCCGTTCTTCTTCTGCAAGCCGGCCGATGCGGTGGTGCCGGCGCTGCCGGATGCATCGCTGGCGCTGCCTTACCCGTCCCAGACGCGGGATTTTCATTACGAGGCGGAGCTGGTGGTGGCGATCGGCCAGGGCGGTGCCGACATCCCCGTGGATGCGGCGCTGGCGCACATCTGGGGTTACACCGTGGGGCTCGACATGACCCGCCGCGACCTGCAGGCGGCGCTCAAGTCGAAGGGCCATCCGTGGGAGGCCGCCAAGGCCTTCGACCGCTCGGCACCCATCGCGCCGCTGGTGCCGGTGGTGGATTGCGGCTATCCGCAGGCCGGGGCGATCTGGCTGACGGTGAACGGCCAGCGCCGCCAGCGGGGTGATCTGGCGGACATGATCTGGTCGGTGGCGGAGATCGTCGCGCGGCTTTCCACGCTCTTCCGGCTGGAGCCGGGTGATCTGATCTTCACCGGCACGCCCGAAGGCGTCGGCCCGGTGGTGTCGGGCGATGCGATCGAGGCCGGGGTGGAAGGCGTGGGGCGGCTGGCGCTGAAGATCGCCTGAGTGTCAGCCCAGGTCGCTGCGGTGGGCGTCGGCCCAGCAGTTGGGGGTTTCGTAGATGCGGACCTGCTCGAGGCGGACGTGGTTTTGATACACGCCGGTGTAGAGCGGGTCGAGGATGCGGAAAGCGGCGACGGCGAGGTTCTCGGCAGTGGGCACCACGTCGAGGAGCACCGTTTTATGGCCGGGGATGGCCTGGAGGAAGTTCACCACTGCGGTGTCGCCCCGGTAGGCGAGGAAGGCGTGATCCCACACGTCCACCACGTGCTGTTTGGCGATGGCCTTCACGTCGCCGAAATCCACCACCATGCCGTTGGCTGGCAGGCCGTCGGCGCGGATGATGTCGCCGGACAAGGTGATCTCCAGCGCGTAGCGGTGCCCGTGGAGGTGGCGGCACTGGCTGGCGTGATCGGGAATCCGGTGGCCGGCGTCGAATTCAAGGCGGCGCGTGATCTGCATGGATGCTCCGGGCGCAAGGCTCCGGGTAGGAAAAAAGGTCCCGTATTATACGCACCTCGTTTTTACAGCTGGACAGCGCCATGAAAACCCCCGGGCAGATGCTCACTGTCACCGATCACAACCGCAGTTTCAGCAGCCTGACCTACGTGTATCCGGTGGTGTCGCGCCGGGCCGGCGGCGTGTCGGTAGGTATCAACCTCAACCCGAACAATGCCTGCAACTGGCACTGCGCCTACTGTCAGGTGCCCGGGCTGGTCCGCGGCGCGGCGCCGGAGATCGACATGGCGCTGCTGGATGCGGAACTGCGCGGGTTTCTGGCGGAGCTGTGCAACGGGCGTTTCATGGAAGAGCACGTGCCGCCAGATGTGCGGGTGATCCGTGACATCGCCTTCTCGGGCAACGGCGAGCCCACCAGCAGCAAGGCCTTCGACGAGATCGTCGAACGGGTGATCGCGGCGCGGGACGAGGCCGGCCTCGCGGCGGTGCCGGTGCGGCTCATCACCAATGGAAGCCTGATTGACCGGCCCTATGTGCAGGCGGCGCTGAAGCGGCTGGCGTTGGCGGGGGGCGAAGTGTGGTTCAAGTTCGATGCGGGGACGGCGGACGACATCCAGCGCATCAACGGGATCGATGTGGACCCGCGGACCCATGCCCGGCGGCTGGCGCTGTGCATGTCGTTGTGCCCGACATGGGTACAGACGTGCGTGTTCGCCTGGGATGGCGTGCTGCCATCACAGGATCTGATCGGAAACTACCTGGCGATGCTGGAATACGCCCTGCAGCAGGCGCGCAAAAACGACCCGTCAGCGGGGCTGAAGGGCGTGCTGCTGTACGGCGTCGCGCGACCGTCGTATCAGCCGGAGGCCGTGCACCTGCAGCGCCTCACGCCGGAAGAGCTTGATGCGATCGCCAGCCAGATACGTGACAGGCTGCAAGGGAAAGGGCTGACCGTGACGGTCAGCCCTTGAGTACTGCTACGCCGGCTGCTCAGTGCGAAACGCGTTCCTTGCGCTTGGCACGGGCTTCCTTCTTCAGGGTCTTGAAGAGCTCGGGGTTGGTGGCCTTCAGGTACTCGACCACTTCGACGTCGTCCTTCTTGATCTTGGTGATATCGACCTGTTCGATGTGCACCAGACGGAGCAGCGCCTGAACCGGACGGGGGATGTTGCGGCCGCTCTCGTAGCGCGAACCGCCACTCTGGGTCACGCCGATCTTGGACCAGAACTGGGACTGGTTCATGCCCAGCTTGCGGCGGATTTCACGGACATCAACTTTTTCGGTGGTTTTCATCTCTTTGTTCCTCAAGGGTTTGACTCTGTTCGTTATTAACAACGGTTTCGCTGTTGTCTGCTATAACTTTCGTTATATGTCGGAAAGTATAGATCACTACTCGCAACACATACAACGGTATATTTGGATGGGTTAGGGTTTACCACACGAATTCTTTGTGACGAGATGCACACCCGCCCCCGGGTAGTAGCCGGCACTGCGTCAAAGCTGCAAGAGTTCGCGTTATCCGCTAAGATCACGCGCTTTCCACATCCTCATCTTCTTAGAAGTCAAGATGGCGCTCATAGTTCAGAAATATGGCGGCACTTCCGTCGGCAACCCCGAACGGATCAAGAACGTGGCCAAGCGGGTCGCGAAGTTCCATGCCCAGGGGCACAAGATGGTGATCGTCCTGTCCGCGATGAGCGGCGAGACCAACCGTCTGATCGCACTGGCCAAGGAAGTCAGCGCTAACCCCAGCCCCCGTGAACTCGACGTGGTGATCTCCACCGGCGAGCAGGTCACGATTGGTCTGCTGTGCATGGCCCTCGAAGAAATCGGCATCAAGGCCCGCAGTTACACCGGCGGCCAGGTGCGTATCCTAACCGATAGTTCGTTCACCAAGGCACGCATTCTGGATATCGACGGCGACAACATCCGCCGCGATCTCGATGCGGGCGCCGTGGTGGTCGTGGCCGGATTCCAGGGTGTCGATGAGGTCGGGAACATCACCACGCTTGGTCGTGGCGGTTCCGACACCACCGGTGTGGCGCTTGCCGCCGCGATCCAGGCCGATGAGTGCCAGATCTACACCGACGTGGATGGTGTCTACACCACCGATCCCCGCGTCGTGCCGGAAGCACGCAAGCTGGACACCATCACCTTCGAAGAGATGCTGGAAATGGCCAGCCTCGGTTCCAAGGTGCTGCAGATCCGCTCGGTGGAATTTGCCGGCAAGTACAAAGTCAAGCTGCGGGTTCTCTCCTCGTTCCAGGAGGAAGGCGAGGGCACCCTGATTACCGTTGAGGAAGACAAGAACATGGAACAGCCGATCATCTCCGGCATTGCTTTCAACCGTGACGAAGCCAAGATCACCGTGCTGGGTGTTCCCGACAAGCCGGGCATCGCCTATCAGATCCTCGGCCCGGTGGCGGATGCCAACGTCGATGTGGACATGATCATCCAGAACGTCGGCCACGATGGCACCACCGACTTCTCCTTCACGGTGAATCGCCCGGACTACGACAAGGCGATGAAGATCCTCGAAGGCGTGCAGACCCACATCGGCGCCCGCGAGATCAAGGGCGACCGCACGATGGCCAAGGTGTCCATCGTTGGCGTCGGCATGCGCTCCCACCCGGGCGTTGCATCGCGCATGTTCCGTACCCTGGCGGAAGAGGGCATCAATCTTCAGATGATCTCCACCTCCGAAATCAAGATTTCCGTCGCCATCGACGAGAAGTACCTCGAGCTGGCCGTCCGCGTGCTGCATCGCGCATTCGGCCTCGATCAGGCCACTTCTTGATTTGACAGACAGTCCGCTCTTACCTATAATGGCGGGCTGTTGCGGAGAGTTGGCCGAGAGGTCGAAGGCACTCCCCTGCTAAGGGAGCATGCGAGCTAAAACTTGCATCGAGGGTTCGAATCCCTCACTCTCCGCCACAAACTACGAAGAAGCCCTTGAGCAATCAAGGGCTTTTTTGTTGTCCACTTGGGTACGAACAGGTCGTTGCTGATGGGAGCGTTGTTGGCCTGCAGTATCTGATTGCGGGAGTCAAGAAAATCGCCTGTCTCATTGACTGGCGATTTTTCGTTCACCGTGGCCTTGGTTTGCCGACCAGGGAGTCCCGATCCAGGTCAGCTCCGGCGTTTCCAGATGTGTCGGGCAAGGCACTCTGGGAGGGTCGGATGTGCCTGTTTTCATCCAGTCGGGAAGCGCGCTCAGGAAGGGCCGGAGGGCTGCGTCCTCGACGAGGATGTGATGGATCAGGCGGTCTTCGAGGAGGACGCACAGTTCGCTGCACGTTACGGACTGGGTGTCGATCCGGGCAATGCACGAAATGAGGCTGTCAGTGAATTTTGCGTGGTTGCGGGCGTGGTTTTCCAGTGCCGGATAGTTCAGTCTGGCCAGGAGGCGCTCTTCGCAGGAGAAGTGGTGGGCGACGAACGCGGCAAAATCAAGGAGCAGGTGCTTGATGTCGGCGTCGGCCAGGCGGGTATCGGCGTCGATCTTCAGGCAGGCTCTGGTGGCGAGAAGGATCAGCTGCCTGTGTTGGGAGTCGAGCGCGGGGTCGCCAATGCTAAAGTCGTCTTCCCAGGTGGTCATGTGCGTACCGCCGTTACCCGAGCCCGTCTGCTTGAGCCGGTGGGGATTCGTGTCTCATGGATATAGGCTTTTATCCTACGCGGCTCGCATGGTTATTCCTGTCAAAACCTTGCGGGCTGCCTTGAGGCGCGGAGAGCGGTGGTCGCGGGCGCTTGAGCCCCGGGTGATCAGTGGATCTCGAGGGGAATGAGGAGTTGATAGCCTTTTCCGCGGATGGCCCGGATCAGCGGGAAGTCGAGATCGGGCTGGAGGGGCGCCAGTTTGCGCCGCAGGCGGCTGATGGCAACTTCGAGGTAATTTTTTTCCAGTTCGGTGGCCTTGTCGTTGCACAGCAGCATGAGCTGGCTGGAGTCGACGGTCCGGTCGATGCTGGCGGCCAGGGCGCAGAGGATGGCGCTTTCGAGCGGAGAGAGGGTGCTGCATGTGCCGCAGGGGCTGGTGATCGTGCAGGATTGCCTGGCGAGGCGCCAGACCGGCTTGGGCTCGGGATGCAGCCGGCGCTGGAGGCTGCGGAGCGCGGCGACCAGTTCTTCGCCGGAGATGGGTTTGCTGAGGTAGATGTCGGCGCCGGAGTCGTAGCCGCTGATCCGGTCGGCGGGAAGTTTTCGTCCGGTGAGGATGATCAGCCCCATGCCTGGATAGGCCTGCCGGAGCCGGCGCGAGATGGACAGGCCGTCCTCGCCGGGGAGATTGAGGTCGATGATGGCGATGTCGGGTGGACGGCCGCGATCCAGCAGCCAGTCGTCCAGGGCGAGCCCGCAATTCACGCCGCTGGTCTGGTAGCCGTGAAGGTTCAGGAAGTGGGTGAGCTCTTCCCGCAGGATGCCGTAGTCCTCGACGATGATGATTTCGTGAGTCATGGCTTGGCGGGCGGCGTGGCGGGAAGGTGGAGGCTGAGTTCGACGGTTGCATCTCCGACGATCCGGTAGCCGACGTCGCCATCCTGGACGCGGGCGAGGGTGCGGACGAGATACAGGCCGAGGCCGGTGCCCGTGTGCATGTGGGCTTCGGGGCCGCGATAGTAGCGAAGGAACACCTGTTCGGGGTCGGGCAGGCCGGCGGGGTTGGCGAGGTTGCGGATCTGGAGGGTGGTCTGGGGATGGCCGGCGTCGTCGGCGGTGGTCTGGGCTTCAACCTGGATGCGGGAACCCGGCAGTGAATACTTCAGGGCGTTGTCGAGCAGGTTTTCGAGCATGATCGAGAGCAGTTGACGGTCGGCCCACATCCGGCTCTCGGCGGGAATCGCGATGTCGAGGCGGTCTGCACCGCTCTTGAGGCGTGGCCTGATCGCGTCGATCACCTCGGAGAGTGTGCAGTCTTCGCAAAGGACGGGTTGGTCGTCCCGGTCCAGGCGATCAAGCTGGATGCAGCGTTCGATCACCCCGCGCATTGCGTCGCTCGCCATCTGGATGGAGTCGAGGCGCCGGAGCACTTCGGGCGGCTGGTTGGTCAGCTGATGGCGGAGGGAGCTGCCGGACATGCTGACGACGGACAGCGCGGCGCGAAGTTCGTGGGTCAGCATGTCCATGAACTGGCTCTGGAGCAGCAGGCGTTCGCGTTCGCGCGCCTCGCTCTTGTTCAGCAGCTGGTCGTCGGCTTCCTTCATCAGGAGCAGGAAGGCGAGTGTGCCGATCAGCAGGAAGCTGAACTGGACGACGAAGGTGATCGACTGGACATGAGTCGTATTGAGCAGCCCGGCGCCGGTGCTTGCCGAATGGGCAACCCGCAGCAGCATGACGGGGACAAAGATCAGAAACAGGATGCCGGTGAGTTTCTGGACCCGCGAGGTGCTCCGGTCGCGGAGCAGTGTGACCCCGCCGGTTGCGTAGATGGTGGCGACGACCGAGCCCGAGATGGTTACAAGGGCGCCGGGGGTTGTGCCGAGCGCCCATAGCAGAAAGCAGCCCGCCAGCACCTGAATGGCAAGCAGCGCATTGACCGGCGTGCGGATTCGCCAAGGGATCACCAGTACCCCGACTTCCAGTGCGAAGCCGGCCATGATCAGCGGGTTGCCGACGTGGGCGGAAAGCACGAGCGGGATGGTTCCGCGTAGGCAGATCAGGGTCCAGCCTGTGGCTTGCAGCAGCTTGCTCAGGATGAATAGCCTTACCGGCCCCCGGCTGCTTGCCCGTTTTTCGTAGGCAAGCACCATCGCCATCGCCAGCAGGTTGCCGATGATGAGCAGTTGAAGGACGGTCAGGAGGTGCAGCGGGGTCACGGGCGGGAGTGTAAAACAGGGACGGCCCCGGCACGGACGAACTTTACGTTTCCTGCACGCAGCGTCCGGTGCCCGGATGGGAATGATCAGCGGGCTGCCGGATCACGGAAGCGATGCATGAAGATGCCTGTTCTTCTGCGGAATGGATCAGATTGTCCGCCGCAGGTAGGGCAGGCGGCTGATCGCGACGGAGGCGGCAAGGGCGGCGAGGAAGGCGACAGCCGCCACTGCGGGGATGGCCATCGCCGGGTTGTAATCCAGCGGGCCGAAACCGATGCGCTGCAGCACTTCAATCGCGAGGGGGTGAAGCAGATAGACGCCCATTGTCAGGCCGGATAGCTGGCGTGTGTGCCTGCCGGCGAGGGGCTGGCTGCGGGACTTGAGCAGGTAGAGGCAGCTTGCCGCCATCGGAATGACGGTGAGGCTGAGGTAGTCGTAGAAGTACAGCCCGGTCTGGAGGCCGGCGCGGGTTGCCAGCGCGTGGCAGCCGACGGCGGTGAGGAGGCCCGAGGCCACGAGGGTGCTCCACAGCAGGGCCGGGGACCGGGTGCGCGGGTCGGTGGCGATCAGGTGACCGAGGAGGAAGTACGGCACATACGACAGGAACCACGCGGGAAAGAAGGTGCTGCTCCGGGGCGAGAGGCGGGCGTCGATGGCATTGAGGGCCGCGAGGACGAAAGCAAGTGCAACCAGCCACGTCAGCTGCTTCCGCGTTGTTCTGGCGACGATCTGGCGGAGAACGGGTGTGACGAGGTAGAGCGGCACCAGCATGTAGAGGAACCACAGGTGGTAGTAGGGCTCGCCGATGGAGATGCGATGAAGCAGGGCGGCTGCGCCCGGCGGATTGCCCTTCAGGCTGCCCTTGATGAACACCCACAGCAGATAGAAGGCCGACCAGAACAGCAGGGGCACAACGACGCGGGCGGCGCGCTTGCGGTAGAAGGTGCCGGCGCCCTCGGTCTTGCCGGGAGCGAGGAGCAGGGCGCCGCTGATCATCACGAAGACCGGTACGCACCAGCGGCTGAAGGCGTTGATCAGGTTGCCGGCCCACCAGTCGGTGGAACCGAAGGGGGTATCCACCACCGGACTGACGGCTGCGTGCAGGACGACCACCGCGAGGATGGCGATGATCCGCGAATTGTCGAGCCAGACCATGCTGGTATCCGGGTTGATTGTGGCGTTTCAGCCCGCCGAGGCATCGGCGTGGCGGCTGAAGTGTGAATTCGGGTGAAGCCGGGCAGGCGTGATTGTAGGCACCACACGCATGGTGGTGGGCAGGTTTATGTTGTGTGAATTGTGACGTGTGTCGCTTAATGAAAGTCGCGGCTGCGGGTGTTGAGGCGGCCGAGCATGGGTGAGCGGTCGACAACCCGCTTGGCGTGCAGGTGTACGACGTTGCCCTGGCGGGCGATCTGGCCGTAGATGCCGATCAGGCTGGCGCCCAACAGGATGCGACGCTCTGCTTCGAGGAGCTCGGGACGGACGATCACATTGACCCAGCCGGTTTCGTCTTCAAGGGTGACGAACATCGTGCCCTTGGCGGTGCCTGGACGCTGGCGGCAGGTGACGATGCCGGCGCAGCGGGCGAGCTTGCGGTCGGGGCAGTCGGCGATTTCGGCGGCGCTGAGGAAGCGCTCGGCGCTGAGCATGCCGCGCAGGAAGGATAGCGGATGTCGCCCCAGGCTGAAGCCGAGCCGGGCGTAGTCGGCGACGATGTCGTGGGTTTCGGCTGGCGGTGGCAGGGCGGGCGGCGCATCGGCAATCGGGGCTTCGTGGAGTACCCCGGGGGCGGCCTGGCTTCCTGCGGCGGCCCACCAGGCCTGGCGGCGATGACCGGCGAGGCTTGCCAGTGCGCCGGCGGAGGCGAGGGTGCGCAGGTCGGCCGTGGCGAGCCGGGCCCGGCGGGCGAGTTCGTCCACCGAGGCAAAAGGCCCGCCCGCCCTGGCGTTGACGATGCGTCTGGCTGCGTCGGGCCCGAAGCCTTTAACCAACCTCAGCCCGAGCCGGGCGGCGGGCTGGGCGGCGTCGGTGGCGGAGGGTTCGAGGGTGCATTCCCAGTGGCTGGCCTGCACATCGACGGGGCGGACCTCTACCCCATGCCGGCGGGCGTCCTGGATGAGTTGCGAGGGGCCGTAGAAGCCCATCGGCTGGCTGTTGAGCAGGCCGCACAGGAAGGCGGCGGGATGAAAACGCTTGCTCCAGGCCGACACATAAACCAGCAGCGCAAAGCTGGCGGCGTGGGATTCGGGAAAGCCGTAGCTGCCGAAGCCCTGGATCTGGCGGCACAGGGCGTCGGCAAAATCGCGGCTGTAGCCGCGGGCCAGCATGCCGGCGGTGAGCTTGTCCTGGTAGCTCAGCAGATCGCCCTTGCGGCCCCAGGCGCCCATGGCGCGGCGGAGCTGGTCGGCCTCGCCGGCGGTGAAGCCGGCGGCCACCATGGCCAGTTGCATCACCTGCTCCTGAAAGATCGGCACGCCGTGGGTGCGTTCGAGCACGGGCTTGATCTCGGGCCTGGGGTAGTCGATGGGTTGAAGGCGGGCGATCTTTTCGCGGGCCGCGAGATAGGGATGGACCATGCCGCCCTGGATGGGGCCGGGCCGGACGATGGCGACTTCGACCACCAGATCGTAGTAACAGCGGGGCCGCAGGCGGGGCAGCATGCTCATCTGGGCGCGGGATTCCACCTGGAACACGCCCATCGCGTCGGCTTCGCACAGCATGTCGTAGACGGCTTTCTCTTCGCGGGGGATGTCGGGTACGCCGAAGGGCCGGCCCAGCCACTGGCCGATGAGCTGCAGGCTGCGCCGGATGGCCGACAGCATGCCGAGGGCGAGCACGTCCACCTTGAGGAGGCCCAGGGCTTCCAGGTCGTCCTTGTCCCACTGGATGACGGTGCGATCTGCCATGGCGGCGTTCTCGACCGGCACGAGCTCGGCCAGTGGCCCGCGAGAGATCACGAAGCCGCCCACGTGCTGGGAGAGATGCCGGGGAAAGCCGACGAGCTGGTTGGCGAGATCAAGGAGGAGCTGCACCCGCGGGCTGGACGGGTCGAGGCCGGCTTCGAGGATGCGTTCGGGGGCCACTTGGCTTCCGTCCCACCAGGCTAGGCGGCGGGAGAGCTGGTCGAGCTGGCCCAGATCGAAGCCCAGCACCCGGCCCACGTCGCGCAGGGCACTCCGGGGGCGGTAGCGGATCACCGTGGCGGCAAGGGCGGCCCGGTCGCGGCCGTACTTGCGGTAGATGTACTGGATGACCTCCTCGCGCCGGTCGTGCTCGAAATCCACGTCGATGTCGGGCGGCTCGTTGCGCTCGCGGGAGATGAAGCGCTCGAAGAGCAGGGTGGCCTGATGGGGATCGACCTCGGTGACGCCGAGGGCGTAGCACACCACCGAGTTGGCTGCCGAGCCGCGCCCCTGGCAGAGGATGCCCTGGCTGCGGGCGAAGCGGACGATGTCTTCGACGGTGAGGAAGAAGGCTTCGTAGCGGAGCTCCGCGATCAGGGCGAGTTCGGCTTCGGCCTGGGTGCGGACCCGGGGCGGGACTTGATCCTCGCCGTTGGGCCCTGGCGGGTAGCGCCGCGCAAGCCCTTGGCGGACGAGTTCGCGCAGGTGGGAGATGGGCGTGGCGCCGGGCGGGACGATCTCTTCGGGGTATTCGTAGCGCAGGGAGGCCGGCGAAAAGCTGCACCGGCCGGCGATGACGAGGGTTTCGGCCAGCCATGCCGGGGGATGGCGACGGGCCAGGGTGGCAACGGGCTGGAGCCGCCGCTCGGCGTTGGCGGCGAGGCGGTAGCCGGCCTCTTCGAGGGTGACCCGGTGGCGCAGGGCGGTGAGCACGTCGGCCAGACGCCGGCGGCTGGCGTCGTGCATGAGCGGGGCGCCGGTGGCGACGACCGGGATGCCGGCGGTGGCTGCGGCGTCGGCGATCCAGGCCCGCCGGGCGGCATCGTCGGGCCCGAGGAAGAGGGGGGCGGCGAGCCAGGCATCACCGGGAAAACGCGCCGCGAGCCAGCGGGCATCGTCGGCGAGGGCCAGGCCAGGTCGGGTGTCGTCCGGCGGCACCAGCAGGGCGAGGCAGCCGGGCAGGCCGGGGTCGAGATCGGCCCGGGTGAGGTGGTAGCTGCCTTTGTCGGCCGCCCGCCGGCCACGGGTGACGAGGCTGGAGAGCTGCCCGTAGGCTGCCCGGTCGGTGGCGAGGAGGACGAGATCGGGCCCGTCGGCAAGGCGGATGAAAGTGCCGATGATCAGCCGAAGACTGCCCGGTGGGTGAGCCTGCAACGCAACCCAGGCCCGCACGATGCCGGCCATCGAGCATTCGTCCGTCACTGCCAGAGCGGCATAACCCAGAGAAATCGCACGGTCGACCATTTCTTTGGGGTGAGATGCGCCTGTCAGAAAACTAAAATTTGTGTGGCAGAACAGCTCGGCGAAGGGCTCAGGCGCGATGGGTTGCATGAGGTTGACTGTAAAAAAATACAGTCTTTGCGTCAAGCACCGTGCAGCGCCTTTCATCACCGACTGCCGGCATTTCATTCCAGGCAGGATTTTCAAGGAGGCGCTACCCATGAATCGTGTTGTCCGCACCTGCATCGCTGCAGCCCTTGTCGCCGTACAGACCGTGCCCGTGGTCCGGGCGGCTGAGGGCGGCGCCCTCGAGATCAAGGCTGAAGACCTTGCCGCCCTGAAGAAGTACCCGAAGGTGGCCCTCGTCGGGTACGGGATCGAACAGCAGACTTTCCTGGTCAAGATGTCGTCGAGCTGGGGAAGCACCTCATCCAGCACGGCTGAAGTGACGCTTAATGGTGTCTCGTCCGCTGCGATGCAGGCCGCGACGGACCGTCTCTACGCCGATCTGGTCCGCAAGCTCGTCGCCGCCGGGCTCGAGGTGGTGAAGCTGGAAGACCTGCGCAGTGATCCCCTGTATGTGGATCTGAAGGGCGACAAGCCGCTGTCCTCACCCTTCGAGACGAGTTTCGTCTTTGACAAGTCGAAGGGCTTCAAGAACAGCAAGGCCCTGGTGTTCTCCCCGACCGGTCTGCCATGGCACATCCCCTCGGCCAACGAGGAGGCCGCGCGGTTTGGTGCTGGCGACAAGATGTCGGCCAACCTCTCCCGGGCGTTCTCGGGCAAGAAGCCGGTGGCCGACGTGGAGGAGGAGCTTGCCAAGAGCCGTGGCATCACCCTGCTTAAGGCCTACTACGTGGTGGGTTTTGGCAAGGCTGGCGGGCGTGTTTCGGAGATGACGTCCTTCAACTACGCGACCAACCGGAGCGAGAAGACGATTTCCAGCGCCGCCAACGCTGCGGCCGAGCTCTACCTGGACAAGACCGACACCCGTCTGGCCTTGCGGGTACCGGGTGAGACGTCGATGTTCCGGCTGCGCAACAACAACTCGCCGGCTGCGGATGGCAGTGGCTTTGTGCGGCTCGACAAGAAGCTGAGTGCCGGCGCCGACTTCGCCATTGATGAGCCCAAGAACACGAACTCCACCGAAACCACAGTGGGCAACGCCGTGTCGGCGACGCTCGCGGTCGTGGGCAGCCTTGCCGGCATCCGTGGGGTCGGTAGCGCGAGCACCCAGGAATTTACGGTGACGGCCGATGAAAAGCGCTACATCGATACCGTCGAAGCCATGATCCAGACGGTGCAGTCGAAGTTCGTGGACAGGCTGAAGGCAGCGGCGAACTGATTCAGCCGCCGGCTTGCCGGCTGCGGTGCGCTGCAAAAGCCAGCAGGCCAAGGCCGATGAGACTGGAGAGATCGAGCGCGCCGCCGCCACCGCCGCCAGACTTGGGTGCGGCATCCAGCACGCTGAGGGTGACATCCTGGACGCCGGTGCGCCCGGCGCTGTCGGTGACGGCGAGCCGCAGAAGGTAGTCACCGGCGACCGGCGCGGTGAAGGTGGTGCTGGGGGTGTCGGACCCAAAACTGCCGCTGGCCGGCCCGGCGAGCTGGCTCCAGTGCCAGCTCACCAGGCTTGCGCCCGCCGCGGCACTGCTGCTGCCGGAGCCCAGGCTGAGGGTGGTGTTCTTGACCGGCGAATCGGGCAGGCTGATGACCACGGTGGGATTGAGCGCGTTGCCGTCGAGGGCGGCGGCGACGGCTGCTGCGGTGTTCAGCATGCCGGTGCCGCAGGTGGCGGTGGTGCAGTTGCACTGGCCGTCGGTGGTGACGGTGGGGCAGGGTGGGAGGCTGTTGTCAGTCGGGAACGGGTTGGACGTGAGTTTGATGCGGCGGGCGAGTTCGGCTTCGCCGAGGGCCGGGTTGGCGGCTAGCATCAGGGCGGCGGAGCCGGACACCAGCGGCACGGCAAAACTGGTACCGATGGTCACGGCGTTGATCCCGGTGTAGCCGTTGGTGGTGGGAACGGTGGTGCCGAGGTTGATGGTGTTGATGAAGGGATACAGGCAGGGCTGGCCGGTGCCCACGTTCACGCAGTTGCCAGCCGGAGCGCTGATGCCGACCTGACTGCCGTAGCTGGAGTAGCCGACCTTGGTGCCGGCATGGCGGATGCCGGCCACGGCGAGCACGCCGGCGCAGTTGGCGGGTTCTTCGACGGCGCCGGTCTCGTTGCCCGCCGCAGCGACGATCAGCACGCCGGCGGCGCGGATCTCGGCGATGGCGTCGGCGTAGGCGGCGCTGCAGCTGCCGCTGCCGGCGAGGCTCAGGTTGATGACCCTGGCGGGGTTGGGGTTGGCGGGCACGCCGGAAACCGAAAGGCCGGCGGCCCAGCGCATGCCGGCGATGATGTCCGAGTCGTAGCCGCCGCACTTGCCCAGGGCCCGCACCGGCAGGATGCGCGTGGCGCCGCCGATACCGGCGATGCCGCGGCTGTTGTTGGTTTCGGCGCCGACGATGCCGGCCACCTGGGTGCCATGCCACGAGCTGGCGTGGGTGCTGGTGGGGTTGCCGCACAGGGTGCGCAGGGCGGTGTTGGCCAGATCGGCCGACGAGAGGTAGTCGCCGGGATCGTTGGCGTCGGCGTCGCGGCCGGTGTCGCTGTCGCCCGAGAGCAGATCGCTGGCGATGAAGTCGTAGCCGGGCAGGAGCTTGGCGGCGAGGTCTTCGTGGTCAAAGCGCACGCCGGTATCCACCACGGCCACCACCACGCTGGCCGAGCCCGGGGTCAGGTTCCAGGCGTTCTGGGCGCCGGTGGCGGCGGGTTGGGTGCTGCTGGCGGCCTGCAGATACCACTGGTGGCTGAGCAGGGGGTCGTTGGGCAGGGCGCGGATGGTCTTGATGCGGTCGGGCACCGCGTAGGCCACGTCGGATTCCTGGGCCAGCCGGGCGGCGAGGGCTTCGGAGCTGATGCCGCTGGCGCGCATCACTTGGGTGTCGGGCGTGGGCTGGTTGATCAGCTGGGCGGCGATGCCGATCCGCTGGCCGAGGGTCTGGACGCGTCCGGCGGCCTGGATCTGCTTGAGGGGCGAGGCGCTCTTCAGCTTGACGATCACGCGGGCTTCGGGCGTTTCGGCTGCCTTGGCCGGCACGGCGTTCAGGGCGGCGAGGGCGAGGAGGGCTGCGCCCAGGGTGAGCGTGGCTTTCATCGGGAATCCTTTATCCGGTCGGGTTCCAGGTAGCGGACGGCAGGGTGCGCCCGGAGGGCTGCGATGGCCTTGTCGCAGGCCGGGTCGGCGGGCGGGCAGTCAAGCCGGTAGGCCGCGCTGCGGGGCGAGATCGCGGCCACGAAGCTGACCGCCACCTGGCTGGTCTGCGCGAGGCTCGCCAGGGTGGCGGGGGCGGTGGTGTCGGTGGTTTCAGCGAAACCGATGATCACCTGACGCGGGCTGGCGATGCCCGGCACGGGGGCTGCGCAGGCCGTGGCGGTGGCGCACAGGGCCATCCACACAAGGCGTCTCACTGCGGGCCTCACCGGCCTGGCCCCCGGGCGGGATCAGCGACGGGGCGGGCCGGGGCGGCGTTTGGCCGGTTCGGCCGGGGCGACGGGCTTGCTGTATTGCTTGAACACGCGCTTGGCGTCCTGCTCGGCGCGCAGCTGGGTGCAGATGGAGGGATCGTCGTCATGCCCGCTGAAATAGCCGTCGGCCTGGGCGCGCATGACCAGCTTGATGGCTGCGTCTTCGCTGAGGCCGAAGCGTTCAAAGATGAGGGTGGTGACTTCGTCCAGGTGTTCTTCGTACGTCATTGTCGATCCGGGGTGGATTTGCGCCGTGCGCGAAGTCGCAAGGATAATGGCTTTTCAATCCTTCTTCCTGTCCGGCTTTGTTCCGCGAGGTTTTTCCCATGAGCACGTCGCCCGTTCTTTCCGCCCTTTACCGCTATCCCGTCAAGTCGATGCGGGGGCAGCAGCTCGATGCCAGTCTGGTCGGGCCGCAGGGCCTGCCTGTCGATCGGAGCTGGATGGTCGCCGATCCGAACGGGAAGTTCGTGACCGGCCGCACCTATCCGCAACTGGTGCTGGTGGGGGCTGAGCCGTCGGACGATGGCGTGACGCTCTCGGCGCCTGGCCGGGCCGATCTGTTCGTGCCCAACGGCGCGTTTGACACGCCGATCGAGAGCACCGTGTGGGGTGACCAGTTTCAGGCCTGGCAGGGTGCCGCCGAGGCGGACGCGTGGCTGTCGGCGTTTCTCGGCTCGCCGGTGCGGTTCTTGTGGACCGGCGCCGAGACGGCTCGCCGTGTGAAGGTGGACCCGGCCGTGCCCCTGTCGTTTGCAGATGGCTATCCGCTTCTGCTGATCGGCCAGTCGTCCCTTGATGATCTGTCGGCCCGCATCGGAAAACCGGTGTCCATGTCGAGGTTCCGTCCCAACCTGGTGGTGGCCGGTGCCGAGGCTTTTGCCGAGGACGGATGGAAGCGCATCCGCATCGGTGATGTGGTGTTCCGGATCGAGAAGCCCTGCGAGCGTTGTGTGTTCACCACGGTGGACCCGGAGACCGGCAGCAAGAGCCTGAATCAGGAGCCGCTGCGCACCCTGGCCACCTACCGCAGGACGCCGGCGGGGGTGATTTTCGGCCAGAACGTGATCGCCGAAAATAGCGGCGAATTGGTGCCCGGAATGTCCATAAGCATTCTCGAATAAAGCACAAAATACCGTTGCGGCAGTGCAACAAATTGCTGAAAAGTGGCGCTGATACTTGATCTTCGTCAATAGACCGTGAGTTTTGGGTTTTGAAAGTTATTGCCTAAAAAATGTAAGCAGATAATTCGCCGGGTTCGTTGCTTAAGGAGTCGACGTGTTCGGCAAGCTCAAGAAAAAAATATGGAGTGCGGCGGTGTTGCTCGCTTTTCTCGCAGCACCGGCCGCCTTCGCCGAAGATCCCCCCCCGACACCCGAAGAGCTGGTCAAGATCCGTGCGGCCAATGACGCGTGTCTGACCTGTCACTCCGAAGCGGGGCTCAAGAAGCCGCCCAAGGAAGGGCTGGATCTCAAGAAGCTCCGCAACCATCTGGTCGACCTGGGTACCTACACCACATCCGACCACGGCCAGATGGCCTGTTCCAAGTGCCACGGCGACGGCTACGACGACCACCCCCACGCCCCCAAGGCGAGGGAAGATCTGGCCGAGTGCCAGGACTGCCATGCCCGCAAGGCCATGCGCATCGAACGCCAGTTCGACAAGTCGGTGCACGCCGAGAACCTTAGTGACAAGTTCACCTGCGCCACCTGCCACGACCCCCACGTGATGACCCTGGCGGCCAATCTGCGTGATCCCCACAAGATCGTGGCCCAGGACAACAAGATCTGCCTCGACTGCCACGATTCCGACATCGCCTTTGCCAAGATGGCGCCGGAAAAGAAAAAGCGTCCGGCCATCGACGACATCCACAGCTGGCTGCCCAACACCCGTCTGCACTGGAAGGCCGTGCGCTGCATTGAATGCCACACGCCCACCGAGGACAAGCTGTCCCTGTCCCACGAAATCCAGAACAAGGAGAAGGCCGAGAAGAAGTGCGCCACCTGTCACAGCGCCAACAGCTCGCTCAATGCGCGCCTCTACCGGCACCTGGCGAAGGAAGAGCAAAACAAGTACGGCTTCCTCAACAGCGTGATGCTGAGCAGTTCCTACGTGGTGGGTGCGACGCGCAATCCCACCCTCGACATGATCCTGATCGGCCTGTTTGTGGCGACGGTGGTGGGCGTGATCGGTCACGGCATCGTGCGCGCCCTGATGAACAGCCTGCGCCGGAGGAAGAACCATGACTAACCGCGTTTTCATGCTGCCCCTGTGGATCCGCCTGTGGCACTGGAGCAACGCGCTGGCGATCATCGTGCTGTCGATCACCGGCATCAGCCTGCACTTCTCCGATCCCAACCTGCCGCTGGTGGAGTTCTCGCTGGCCGCGCGCATCCACAACGTGGCCGGCGTGTGCCTGGCGGTGCTGTGGGTGGTGTTCGTGATCGGCAACATCGTCACCGGCAACTGGTGGCAGTACATCCCCAAGCCCCCCGGCATCCTCGGGCGCTGCATCACCCAGATGAAGTACTACGGCGGCGGCATCTTCAAGGGCGAGCCGGAGCCTTTCCCGCCCACGCCGGAGGTCAATTTCAACGCGCTGCAGGCGATCACCTACTGGTCGATCATGTATCTGGTGCTGCCGATGGTGATCGCGACGGGGTTGGTGTTCCTGTATCCCCAGTTTGCGCCCGACACCCTCTTCGGTCTCGATGGCCTGCTCCCCGTTGCCTTGCTGCATTACCTCGGGGCGGCGGTCATCCTGCTTTTCATGGTGAGCCACATTTACCTGGGCACCATGGGGCCGAAGGTGTCCAGCCTGTTCAAGATGATGATCACGGGCTGGTACGAGCATTGAGCTTCCCGAACAAACCAACAAGTCATCCTCAAGGAGAAACCAAGATGAAGTTCCGCACCTTTGCCGCCTCGCTCTCCGGCCTCTGCGCGGCAGGCCTGTTTCTGTCCGCCGATGCCCTCGCATTCGATGCCGATGCCGCCCAGGCGCTGGCCAAGAAAGAAGGCTGTACCAAGTGTCACGCCGTCGACAAGAAGAAGGAAGCCAAGTCCCTCACCGAGATTTCCAAGTCGCTGAAGGGCAAGTCCGACGCCGAAGCCAAGCTGCTCCATCACCTTACCTCGGCTGAGATGGTCAAGTTCGAGGACGGCAAGGAGGAAGAGCACAAGGTCCTCAAGACCAAGGACAAGGCCGAAATCAAGAATCTGACCGACTGGATCCTGTCCCTCGGCAAGTAGGTGTTACGGAAGGGCGTGCTTGCTCGCGCCCTTTCACGCAACAGCAGTATCAGGGAGATCAAAAATGAAGTTCTTGCGACAGTTGTTTGCCTCGTGCGTCCTGCTCGGGGCGCTGGCCGGAGCCACGGGTGCCGTGGCGGCCGATGCTGCACCGGCAGCGACCAAGGCTCCGGCCAAGGATCTGGTTCTGAAGGGCGACGCCAAGTGCACGTCGTGCCACGATGAATCGGACGAACCGAAGCTCCTGCATATTGGCAAGACCAAGCACGGCACCGTTGCCGACGGGCGCGCGCCGAGTTGCACCAACTGTCACGGCGAGAGCGATCTCCACACCAACAATCCGGCCAAGCTTAAGGAGCGCCCGCCCACCGACCGCAGCTTTGCCAAGGGCAGCAAGACGCCGGTGGCGGCCCGCAACGAATCCTGCATTTCCTGTCACCGCAAGGATTCGAAGCGTTCCCACTGGGAAGGCAGCGCCCACGAGCGCGCCGACGTGGCCTGCACCTCCTGCCACCAGCTTCACACCGCCAAGGACAAGGTGGCCGACAAGCGCACCCAGCCCGAGGTGTGCTTCACCTGCCACAAGGAACAGCGCGTTCAGGTCAGCAAGCCGTCGCACCACCCGGTGCTCGAAGGCAAGGTGGCGTGTTCCGACTGCCACAATGCCCACGGCTCCGTCGGGCCCAAGCTCGTCAAGCGCGATAGCGTCGTCGACACCTGCTACACCTGCCACATGGAAAAGCGCGGCCCCTTCGTGCATAGCCACGAGCCCGTGAATGAGGATTGCGGCAACTGCCACAACCCCCACGGCACCGTCGCCGAGAGCATGCTGAAGGCGCGTCCGCCTTTCCTGTGCCACCAGTGCCATACCCCGCACGGCGGCCAGCTTGCCCAGTTGCGCGGCCAGCTGCCGCTCCAGCCGACCGCCACTTCCAGCGGCAAGTCCGGCATCAACTACACGCAGGCGCGCGGTTGCCTGAACTGCCACACCCAGATCCACGGCAGCAACAACCCCAGCGCAACCAATCCGACTCCGCAGTTCAACCTGCGCTGAGATCACGGTGGAGAACATCATGAGAACCGCGAATACACATCCGGGTTTCAGCCTCAAGATCGTTGCGCTGGCCCTGCTTGCCGCCTTTGGCTGCGCCGCCCATGCCGCGGACGACGAGATCGCCGCCCTGATCCGGCCCGACAGCAGCGTCTCGGTCGGCGCGGCCGGCCTGACCGGCACCAACGGCGAACGCAGCTGGTTCGGCCAGTACTCCGGCCTGCGCCGTGACGACACCTACCTGCTGCTCGACATCGACGTCATCAAACGCGACGCCGCCACCGGCACCTGGACCACCTTCCAGGGCCGTGACCTGGGCCTCGACACCCGCGAGCTCCGCTTTGGCCAGCAGAAGCAGGGCGACTGGAAGTACACCTTCGACTACAACGAGATGGTCCGCCACGACCCGCGCACCATCAATACCGCGGTGACCGGCACCGGCAGCAACGCGCTGTCGGTGACACGGCTGGCCACGCCGGGCTCGGGCGACGACCTCAACCTCGACCTGAAGCGCAAGATCTTCACGGTGGGCGTCGAGAAGTGGCTCAGCAATTCGTTGCAGTTCGAGGCCAGCTTCCGCAACGAGGACAAGAACGGCGCCCGCCTGTTCGGCAACGGTTTCCAGTGCACCTCGGGCGCCGCGCCCTCGCCGACGTGCCCAGCCTCTGGCACCCAGTGGGCGCTGCTGATGCTGCCAGAGCCGATCAACTCGACCACGCAGCAGTTTGAGGCACGCCTCAACTTCTCCACCGAGAAACTGTTCCTGTCGGGCGGCTACTACGGCTCGTTCTACAACAACCAGTTCACCTCGATGGGTGCAACCGTCAATGGCAACCTGGGCAACCCGGTGGGCAATCCGATGTCACCGGCGCTCACGCCCCAGCTGCGCAGCATCCTGCAGCTGCCGATGGCGCTGCCGCCTGACAACCAAGCGCACCAGATTTTCCTGAGCGGCAACTACGCCTTCACGCCGACGACCAAGGCCAACTTCAAGTACGCCTTCACCCACGCGACCCAGACCGACAGCTTTGCCGCCTTCACCGGCGCGCCCGCTGGTCGCAGCAACCTGGGTGGCGAGGTTGACACCGCGCTCTACCAGGCCGGCATCACCTCGCGCCCGATCCCGAAGCTGTCGCTGCTGGCCAACGTGCGCTACGAAGACCGCAACGACAAGACGCCCATCGAGTACTACAACCTCGAAGGCACCAAGGCCTTCACCAATGGCAACTACTCGCCCAAGCGCCTGGTGGGCAAGGCCGAGGCCAGCTACCAGCTGCCGGCGGGCTTCCGTGGCACCGTGGGCGCCGACTACGAGTCCGTCGACCGCGGCATGTTCGTGCCGACGAATTCGGTCGCCGGCCTCAGCGGCCTGCGCCAGAAGACCGAGGAAGCAGGCTATCGCCTCGAGCTGCGCCGCGCGATGACCGAGACCCTGAGCGGTGCCGTCGCCTATCAGAACAGCGACCGCTCCGGCGGGACCTGGCTCAAGCCCAACACCGGCCTGGGCGTCACGCCGACCGCCGATGGTGCGATCTACAGCCGCACGGCGATCTTCCCGATGTCGATGGTCGACCGCAACCGCGAGAAGATCAGGGCGTCGGCCGATTGGTCGGCCACCGAGCGACTCACGTTGCAGTTCATGGCCGAATGGGGTGAGGACAAGTTCTCGGCGCCGACGACCAAGGGCCTGAGCGCGAGCTACATGGGCTTCTACGGCATCGACGCCGTGTATGCGCTCAGCGACGACTGGCGGCTTACTGGCTTCTGGTCCCGCGGCGACCAGACCACGCACATCGACCACTCCACCGGCTACATGGCGGCGCTGCGCAACCGCACCGAGACCTTCGGCCTCGGCATCAACGGCAAGCCCACCGGACGTCTGACCGTAGGCGGCGATCTGCTCCTGAGCGCCGACAAGGACAAGTATCAGCAGGATCTCGACGCCAGCGCCTCGGCCGCCAGCAAGACGCTCCTCGCCACCTCCGGCGGCTTGCCCGACGTGACCTTCCGTCAATTCACGGCGCGGATGTTCGGCAAGTATGCGATCGAGAAAAACTCGGCCGTGCGCGTGGATTTCATCCACCAGCGTACCAAGCTCAACGAGTGGACCTGGGGCTACAACGGCACGCCCTTCGTGTATTCCGACAACACGACCGTCTATCTCAATCCGAAGCAGAGCGTGAGCTACCTCGGTGCGACCTACATCGTCGCCTTGCCGTAACTGCCCAGGCTGCCGTTAAAAAAGCAACGCCCCCGAAAGGGGGCGTCGCTTTTTTGAGGTGGGTGGCGGCGCGTGGCAGCCACCGTAAGACCACCGCCGATCAGCGGGCGATCGGCTTGTAGCGGATACGCTTGGGCTTGGCGCCTTCTTCGCCCAGACGCTTCCGCTTGTCTTCTTCATATTCCTGGTAGTTGCCAGCGAAGAAGGTCCACTGGGAATCGCCTTCGGCCGCCAGGATGTGGGTACAGATCCGGTCGAGGAACCAGCGGTCGTGGGAGATGATCAGCGCGCAGCCGGCGAATTCCAGCAGCGCGTCTTCCAGGGCGCGGAGGGTTTCCACGTCAAGGTCGTTCGACGGTTCATCGAGGAGCAGCACGTTGCCGCCGGCCATCAGGGTCTTGGCCAGGTGCAGACGGCCGCGTTCGCCACCGGAGAGGTTGCCCACCAGCTTCTGCTGGTCGCCGCCCTTGAAGTTGAAGCGGCCGATGTAGGCGCGGCTGGGCATTTCGAACTTGCCGATGGTGAGGATGTCGGCGCCGCCTGCGAGCTCGTCGAATACCGTCTTGGTGCCGTCGAGGCAGTCGCGGGATTGATCGACGTAGGCGATCTTGACCGTGGGTCCGATCACCACTTCGCCGGTGTCGGGCTTGTCCTGGCCGGTGATCATCTTGAACAGGGTCGACTTACCGGCGCCGTTGGGGCCGATGATGCCGACGATGGCGCCCGGCGGAATGCTGAAGTTCACCTTGTCCATCAGCAGCTTGTCGCCAAAACCCTTGGAGACGTCGGTGAATTCGATGACCTTATCGCCCAGACGCTCGCCCACCGGAATGAAGATTTCCTGGGTTTCGTTGCGCTTCTGGTATTCGACGCTGGACATTTCCTCGTAGCGGGCCAGACGGGCCTTGCTCTTGGCCTGGCGCGCCTTGGGGTTGGAGCGCACCCATTCGAGTTCCTGCTTCATGGCCTTCATGCGGGCGCCTTCCTGCTTGGACTCCGTCTCGAGGCGCTGCTCCTTCTGCTCGAGCCAGCTGGAGTAGTTGCCCTTCCAGGGGATGCCGTGGCCGCGGTCGAGTTCGAGAATCCACTCGGCGGCGTTGTCGAGGAAGTAGCGGTCGTGGGTGACGGCCACCACGGTGCCCGGGAAGCGGCACAGGAACTGTTCGAGCCACTCGACGGATTCGGCGTCGAGGTGGTTGGTGGGTTCGTCCAGCAGCAGCATGTCGGGGCGCGACAGCAGCAGCTTGCACAGGGCCACGCGGCGCTTCTCACCGCCGGAGAGCGGGCCGATCTTGGCGTCCCAGGGCGGCAGGCGCAGGGCGTCGGCGGCGATCTCGAGCTGGGTTTCCACGTCGGCGCCGCTGGTGGCGATGATGTTCTCGTACTTGGCCTGGAGTTCGGCCAGCTTGTCGAAATCGGCGTCGGGCTCGGCGTAGGCGGCGTAGACCTCCTCGAGCTTCTGCTTGGCTTCCATCACCTCGCCGAGGCCGGATTCAACCTCTTCGCGGACGGTCTTGTCCGGATCGAGCTGGGGCTCCTGGGGCAGGTAGCCGATGGACATGTTGGGCTGCCACTGGACTTCGCCGTCGTATTCCTTTTCGACACCGGCCATGATCTTGAGCACGGTGGATTTGCCCGCGCCGTTCAGGCCGAGCAGGCCGATCTTGGCGCCAGGGAAGAACGACAGGGAGATGTCCTTGATGATCTGCCGCTTGGGCGGGACGATCTTGCTGACGCGCAGCATGGACATGACGTATTGAGCCAAGGTGTGTGCCTTTCTGATTGATTGGGGTGGATTCGGGGACGGCCCGCCGTCGTTTCGCTCAAGGCGGAAGCACGGGGCGATCCGGTGAAAATCTCGCGGTGGCGGCATTATCCCAACACTTGCGCCGCGCGTCATCGAAGGCGATCAACACGGAGCCGGTTATCCGCGGATCGGGGGCTGGTGCGGGGAGGGTGTCGTGCGGCAGCGCAGCGGCCTTGGGGCATGCCAGCGGGCGGCGACAGTAGCACATCGGGCGATGGCGTGCGTGCTGCGGGCTCGCTGGGTGGGAATCGCCGGGTATCGCCGCCCGGGGGCTGGTGGCGACGCCCGGCGGGAGGAGGCTCAGCGCCGGATGATCCGGCCGTCGTGCACACTGACCTTGTCGCCCGGGCCGTAGTTGGGGCGGTCCTTGACCCGCACCTCGCGGTCGACGCCATCTGCGAAGCGGACGGAGACATCCCAATAATGATCGGCAAGGGCCCGGGAGCCGAGGGCGCTGCCGGCCATCGAGCCGCCGATGCTGGCCGCCAGCGATGCGGCCGTGCGGCCCGAGCCGGCGCCGATCTTGCCGCCGAGCATGGAGCCGACCACCGCGCCGCCGATGGCGCCCACCACCCGACCGGTGGTGCTGCCCACCTCGGATTCGGCGATGCTCATCACCACGCCGTTGCCAGACGGGGCCGGCGCCGTGGCGGCCTGCTCACCGGTGGTGGCGCAGGCGGTGAGCGAGAGGGCAAGGACGGCCACCGAGACGCGTGCGCCAAGGCGGCGCGAAAGCTTGGACGAGATCGGCATGACTTATTCCGGCGTGGCGTTGAGGTAGTACATGGCCGCCAGCAGGGGGCCAGGCTTGCCGAAGCCGCCAAACTAGCGGTCGTAGATCTCGCCGATGCCAGGGGAGCGGTAGAGGGCCGAAAGCGAGCGGTTTACCGCGAGGCGGAAGCTCGGATCGTGGCGCATCATCAGCGCGTAGGGTTCCATGGAGGCGTCCTCGTCCACCAGCGACAGGGCGTTCAGATCCCTGGCCTTGCGGGCGACGCCGATGAGGATCAGGCGGTCGTTGGCGTAGGCGTCGAAATGGCCGGCCTCGACGGCGGCCAGGCCTTCGAGCTCGTTCTTGACGGTGACCACGGTGGCGGTGATGGCGCGCTGGGCGAAGGCCTGGCGGAGGGCGGCCTCGGTGGTGGTGCCCGCGGTGACGGCCACCGTTCCATTGGCCAGGTCGGCGATGCGACGCACGTTGCGGTCGTTGCGGACAAGCAGGCCGGTGCCATCCACGAAGATCAGATTGGAGAAATCGACCGAAGCCTGGCGGGACAGGGTGGCGCTGGTGGTGCCGCATTCGAGATCGACCTTGCCGCTGGTCACCTGATCGATACGGTCGGCGGAGGTGACGGGCACCCACTTCACCTGCAGCTTGGGCAGCTGGAGGGTTTCCTTGATGCTGTCGGCGACGCGCAGGCACAGGTCGACCGAGTAGCCGTCGGGCCGGCCTTCGGCATTGACGAAGGAGAAGGGGGCGGATTCAGCCCGGTGGCCGAGGGCGATCACGCCGGTGTCGCGGATCTTCTTGAGGGTGCCGGTGAGTTCGGGGCTCTGCGCCGTGGCGCCGGGGGCGATGCCGGAGAGGAACAGGCCGCCGATCAGGGCAAGGGTGGGGGCAAGACGGGAACAGGAGGCAGCGCGACGCATGGGTGAAGTCTCCACAGGACGAGTAGGGGCACTGGCATTCTATCGTCAAATGGGACTGTCATAGTCGTCCGGGCTGGACGTCTGGCGGGGGCGTGCCGCTGATCAGTGGGCCGAACTGAGGCTGAGGAGGATGCGGTCCTGCTCTTCCGGCGAGAGGAAGTAAGGGTAGAGCGTGCGCACGCAGGGGTCACCGGTGCCGCCGTACAGGGCGATCTGCTCGTCCATGTGGGCGAGCTCCAGGTGGAGCAGCACCGCCGGAGCGTTGACCCGCGGGCAGATGCGTTCCTCGCCGATGTAGCTGAAGCCGATCATGCGCTGGTAAAACCCGGCGTGGCGGGGATGGACTTCGATGACCACGTCGGTGACGCCGTGGATCAGGCGGCCGTGGATGTAGACAAGATGGAGCAGGGCGCCCAGCACTTCCTTGGCGTTGTGATGGGTGTCCATCGCCAGGCGGGTGAGTTCGCACAGGCGAGCGCCGCGGCTGCGCAGGCGGTTGAGTTCTTCGGGGTAGAGCGCATCGGCGAGGATGCCGTCGCGGCCATCGAGGCCCAGGGTGACGGTGCCGAAGATCTCGTGTTCATCGGATGCCACCAGGGTGATGCGGTCGGGTCGGGTGGCGTGGAGGTCGGTGTCGACGGGCGCGAGGCCGCGCCATTCGTACATGCGTTCGATCAGCAGGCGCACCGCGTGGTCGTGCCGATGAGGGTCCGCGCACTCGACCGTGTAGGTGGTCGTCCGGTTGGTGCCGAACTCGGGAAATTCGACTTCGTCTGGACGAAAAGGGGACGCGCGGACGCTGGTGTTCATCGGATGCATGATGCCTTCCACATCCGTGAAGCCATGTGCGAAATATCTCACACGAATTTTAAAGTATGACGACTGCCGCGCTGAATGTGCACGCACCGAGGAACTAGTTCTCGGCGCAGTCATGCGACGAACTGCAGCTGGGCGAGTCGGGCGTATAGCCCATCCTGGGCGACGAGTTCGGCGTGGCTGCCTTGCTGGACGATGCGCCCTCCGTCGAGCACGATGATCCGGTCGGCCTTCTGGACGGTGGCGAGGCGGTGAGCGATGACGAGGGTGGTGCGGCGGCGCATCAGGCCGTCGAGGGCGGTCTGGACCATGCGCTCGCTCTCGGCGTCGAGGGCCGAAGTGGCCTCGTCGAGGAGCAGCACCGGCCGATCGGCGAGGATCGCCCGTGCGATGGCGATGCGCTGGCGCTGGCCGCCAGAAAGACGCACGCCGCGCTCGCCCAGATCGGTGTCGTAGCCTTCGGGCAAGCGGGCGATGAACTCGTCGGCGAAGGCCGCGGCACAGGCGGCGTGTACCTCGTCGAGGCTGGCGTCGGGGCGCGCGTAGCGCACATTGTCGGCCACGCTGGTGGCGAAGATCACCGCATCCTGGGGCACCAGCGCGATGCGTTGGCGGATGGCGAGCGGGTCAGCAGCGGTGAGATCCACGCCGTCCAGGACCACCCGGCCGGCCTGGGGATCGTAGAAGCGCAGCAGCAACTGGAAGACGGTGCTCTTGCCGGAGCCGGACGGGCCGACCAGGGCCACCGTCTCGCCCGGTGCGATGGTGAGGGTGAAGTCGTCCAGCGCCGGGGTGTCGGGCCGGCTGGGGTAGAAGAAGCGGACCTGCTCGAAGGCCAGTTCACCCCGGGAGGGCTCGGGCAGCGGCTGGGGCCGGGCCGGGGCGAGGATGGCCGGGGTGGCATTCAGGATTTCCATCAGCCGCTCGGTGGCGCCCGAGGCCCGCTGCAGGTCGCCCCATACCTCCGACAGCGCACCGACGCTGCCGGCCACCAGGGCGGCGTAAAACACGAAGGCCGACAGCTCGCCTGCCGACAGCCGGCCCGCCAGCACGTCGTGGCCGCCCACCCACAGGATGAAGGCCACCGCGCCGAACACCAGCACCATCACCGCGGCCACCAGCCGCGCCCGGTTGGCGACGCGGTTGCGGGCGGTGTCGAAGCTGGATTCGACCAGCCGGCCAAAATCCCGGCGGTCGGCGGCCTCGTGGCCATAGGCCTGGACGATGCGGATCTCGTGGATGGTCTCGTCGATGCGGTTGCCCAGTTCAGCAACCCGGTCCTGGCTCTCGCGGGCAAGGCTGCGCACCCGCCGGCCGTACAGGATGATCGGCACCACCACCAGCGGCACCCCGCCCACGGTGAGCAGGCTGAGCTTGAGGCTGGTGGTGAACAGCATCACCAGCCCGCCGGCCAGCAGCAGCGCGTTGCGCAGGGCGATGGAGAGGCTGGAGCCGATGACGTTTTCGAGCTGGGTGGTGTCGGCGGTGAGGCGCGAGATCACCTCGCCGGTGCGCCCGGCCTCGAACCACGCCGGCGGCAGGGTGAGCAGGTGATCGAAGACCCGCCGGCGGATGTCGGCCGTGACCCGCTCGCCCAGCCACGACACGTTGTAGAAGCGCAGATAGGTGGCGCCGGCGAGGAGCACGATCAGCCCGCCCATGGTGGCGAGGGTGCGATCGAGCCAGGCCGGATCGCCGGCCGAGAAGCCCTTGTCGATCACCGCCCGCAGGCCCTGGCCGACGGCCAGCATGGTGCCGGCCGCGATCACCAGGGCGATGACGGCGATGAAGACACGACGACGATAAGGGGAAAGCAACTGGACGAGGATGCGGAACATGAGCGCGTGGCGGAACAAACGGTAATGCGCAGTATGACGGAGGGACGGTAAGCTATGGCGCTCGTCTTCCGGAATCCTGAATCCATGCTGTCTTCTTCTCCTCTCACCGCCGGGGTCACGCTGTTGATCGCCTTGCTGATGTTTGGCACCTGTTTTGCCGTGGGCAAGGGGCGCCACCGCTACGGCGTGGCCGCGCCTGCCGTCACCGGGCATCCGGTGTTCGAGCGGCTCTACCGGGTGCAGATGAACACCCTCGAATGGGCGACAATGACTTTGCCGTGCCTGTGGATCTGCGCGGCCTACGTGAGCGACGTCGCCGCAGCGGCGCTGGGTGGCGTGTGGCTCGTGGGCCGGGTGTGGTACGCGGTGGGCTACGCGAAGGCGCCCGGGCTGCGGGCGAAGGGCTTTACCGTGGCGGCGCTGGCCTTCGGGGGGCTGGGGCTCCTGGCCGCGGGCGGGGTGATCGCGCAACTGGTGGGGGTGAAATGATGAAGCGGACTTGCGTGATGTTTGCTGCGGCCGGGCTGGCGGTTTCGAGTGCCATGGCCGCGCCATCCCTGCCGGCGCTGCAGGCAGATGGCTCGGCGGTGACGGTCTCGGGCATCTCGTCCGGCGGCTACATGGCGGGGCAGTTTCAGGTGGCGTATTCGAAGCTCGTCCGGGGTGTCGGCATCCTCGCCGCCGGGCCGTACGACTGTGCCGACGGCAGCGTCATCCGGGCCATGACTGCGTGCATGGCGCCCAACCGCTGGACGCCGCCGCCCAAGCCCGCCGACATCAAGCCGCGGATCGAATCCCGCGCCCGGCTGGATCTCATCGACCCGCCCTCGGCGCTCGCCGACGACAAGGTGTGGGTGCTCACCGGGAGTGCCGACCGCACGGTCGAACGCCCGGTGGTCGATGCGCTGATGGCCTTCTACCAGCAATGGGTGCCGGCGGCGTCCACCCGGCTGGTGACGCTGCCCGGCGCCGGCCACGCGATGATCTCGGTGGCCGACGGCAAGGCCAATGCCTGCGATACCTCCGAGCCGCCCTTCATCAACCGCTGTGGCGATTTTGATGCGCCGGGCGAACTGCTCGGCCATCTCCTTGGCGGGCTCAACCCGAAGGTGGTGCCGGAGCCTGGCAACCTTGTCAGCTTCGACCAGCGCCCCTTCATCGGCGGCGCGCCCATCGACATCAGCATGGCGGACGAGGGCTTCGCCTACGTGCCGGCCGCCTGCCGTGCGGGGGGCTGCCGGGTGCATGTGGCGTTTCATGGCTGCCGGCAGGGCGTGGATGCGCTGGGCCGGCGCTTTGCCGAAGGGGCCGGCTACAACGCCTGGGCCGAATCGAACCGGCTGGTGATCCTCTATCCGCAGGTGGTGGCCCGGAGCGGCTGGGCGTCGGGGTCGCTGCGCTGGGTGTACAACCCGAAGGGCTGCTGGGACTGGTGGGGCTACAGCGCGGTGGATTACGCCACCCGCAACGGGCCGCAGATGGTGGCGGTGCGCAAGATGATTTCCAGGCTGGCCGAGGCGCCGGCATGGTGAACGAAAAAATCCGGCCGAGGCCGGATTTTTTGTGGGCGGGCCGGAAGGCTCACTTCTCGACGAAGGCCCGTTCGATGACGTAGTCGGCCGGGGCGCCAATGTGCGGCGAGATCTTGAAGCCGCGGGCGTCGAGCATCTTGCAGCAGTCGTCGAGCATCGCCGGGCTGCCGCAGATCATCGCGCGGTCGAGGGCCGGGTCGATGGGGGGCAGGCCGGTGTCTTCGAAGAGCTTGCCGGTTTCGATGACCTCGGTGACGCGGCCCTGGTTGCGGAACTCCTCGCGGGTCACGGTGGGGTAATACACCAGCTTCTGGCGCACTTCCTCGCCGAAGAACTCGTTCTGGGGCAGCTCCTGCTCGATGAACTCGCTGTAGGCAAGCTCCGACACATAGCGCACGCCGTGGAGCAGCACGACCTTCTCGAAGCGCTCGTAGGTTTCCGGATCCTGGATCACGCTCATGAACGGGGCGAGGCCGGTGCCGGTGGAGAAGAGGTAGAGGTTGCGCCCGGGCAGCAGATCGTGGAGCACCAGCGTGCCGGTGGGCTTCTTGCTCACCACGATCGGATCGCCCGGCTGCAGGTGCTGCAGCCGCGAGGTGAGCGGGCCGTTGGGCACCTTGATGCTGAAGAACTCCAGGTGCTCTTCGTAGTTGGGGCTGGCGATGCTGTAGGCGCGGGTGAGGGGGCGGCCGTCCACTTCCAGGCCGATCATCACGAACTGGCCGTTCTCGAAGCGCAGGCCGGTGTCGCGGGTGACCTTGAAGCTGAACAGGGATTCGTTCCAGTGACGGACTTCAAGGACGGTTTGGGTGCTCAGCTTGCTCATGATTGCGCCTGAAACGGATGTTGTGATGCAGCAATTCTAGTGAGTGGTACAAATCTGTAAAATGGTTTGTATTGATATATTTATTCGATTTTATAGATATATGAAGTACACCTTACGCCAGCTGGAAATCTTCGTCGCCGTCGCCCGGCACCAGAGCGTCTCTCGCGCCGCGGACGAGCTCGCCCTGTCCCAGTCGGCCACCAGCACGGCTCTGGGCGAGCTGGAGCGCCAGTTCGACACCCAGCTCTTCGACCGCATCGGAAAGGCGCTGCGCCTCAACGAGCTGGGCAAGACGCTGCTGCCCCACGCGGCGCAGCTCATCGGCCACGCCGCCGAGATCGAGACCTTGCTGGCCCGCAAGATGGATTTCGGGCCGATCCAGATCGGCGCCACGCTCACCATCGGCAATTACCTCGCCACGCTGATCGCCGCGGATTTCCTGCGCCGGCACCCGAGCGCGCGGGTAAAGCTGTCGGTGCACAACTCGGCGACGATCATCCATCAGGTGGCCCACTATGAACTCGACCTGGGGTTGATCGAAGGCAGCTGTCGGCATCCCGACCTGATCGTCGAGCCCTGGGTGGATGACGAGCTGGTGGTGTTCTGCGCGCCGGGGCATCCGCTCGCCCGGGCCGGAAAGGTCGGCGTGGATGAGCTGCTGACCCAGGATCTGATCCTGCGCGAAGTGGGCTCGGGCACCCGCGAGACCTTCGACCAGGCCCTGCGCCACGTGGGCGGGCCGCTCAAGGTGCGGCTGGAGCTGGAACACACCGAAGCCATCAAGCGGGCGGTGGAGAGCGGCCTGGGCATCGGCTGCATCTCGCGGCTGGCGCTGCGCGAGGCTTTCCGCCGGGGCAGCCTGGTGCCACTGGATACGCCGGAGCTGGATCTGCGCCGGCAGTTCCAGTTCGTCATCCATCAGCGCAAGTACGTGACGGCCGGGATGAGCGAGTTCATCGCCCTGTGTCGTCAGATGACCGCCGGCGTCACCCGCAGCGACCTGATCCAGCTCCCCTTCATCCCCTGAATAACCCACAACAGGCGTGGGCAAGGCTGTGGACAAACTGTGGGGGGCGCTGTCATCTGCCGGACACAAAAGGGTTTTTTACGCTTGCTTAAAAATAGGTCAGTTCTTTTTAAACCGGATTTTGGATAGTTTCAATCTATTCACAAAAATCCGGGGACAAGCTGTGGATAAGCTGTGCGGCAGTGCAGCAAGTTAATGATCGAAAAGGAAAAAGAGTCGCTGCCTCAATTTGGTGCAGGGTGTTTTGACCCCGATTTGACGGATAGTTTTCCCGAGCGGACCTGGGAAAAGGTGTAAGTTCGCGGCCGTTTTGGCACTGATTTGCGGTGCTTTTGGCACTCGGATTCGTTACAGATCAAAGTCGATTTCGTGGAGGTCATCGCTCTGCGGCGACCACCTTGCAGGCTCTTCGGCACCACCTCGCTGACGCCTGTTGAACGCAACGCGATGGGTTCTCCGGGGCCTTCGATCCTTCAGGCTGCGCTTGCCGGCAACCACGTTGCCGATCATGGCGCGGTAGGTGTCCTCATCGAGCGCCAGCCCCTTGGGGCCGACCATCGTCTTGATCGCCTTGATGCTCGCACGCCGCGCATCGGGGTTCCTCGCTGGGATCATTGCGTTACTCCTGTATGCGTGGTGGTCTGTTAATAACGTGGATTTATCCCCGTCGGCCGTGGGCAGGCCTGTGGGTAAGTTGTGGGGCTTCTCTGCACCGCCTTGATCCGTCACGGATTTGTAACGCTGCCTATTTTTTGAGCAATGCTGCGTGGCTCTGTCCTACCCCATGGCCCCAGTGTTCCCCCGGCTTTCAATCATCGAGACACCCCTGTGAGCCAGGTGGTCTGCAGAAAGGGGGGGATTTATCCCCGGTTGCCGTGGGCAGCCCTGTGGGTAAGTTGTGGGGCTGTTCTGCACGGCCTTGATCCATCAGGGTTTTGAGGTTCTGCTTATTTTTCGTGCAACGTGGTGGGGCGCTTCCTTGATCCATGCCTGAAGTGTTCGGGGACATCGATCAGAGGGGCTCATCGCCTGGCGGACTCGAACGCAGCCCCGCAACCCAACGTCTGCGACAGATCTTTGATGGCGTCGCCGCTGGTCGATAAAGGACCGAAATTCCCGGCTGTGATCACCGAGATGCCTCTGTGTGCATGGTGGTCTGTTGATAACGTGGATTTATCCCCGCCCAGCGTGGGTAGGCCTGTGGGTAAGTTGTGGGGCGCTTCCGCACTGCGTTGATCCGTCACGGATTTGTAACGGCGCCTCTTTTTTGTGCAACGCGGCAGCGAGTCGCCTTGCTCGATGGCCTCAGTTCTTTGGGGTCATCGAGCAAGGGGGCTCAGTGCTGCTGAGTGGGCCTTGACGATGCAGCTCGCGGCCACGAATTCATCAAGGATGTGGCCGTCGGTGCTCCTCACGTCGTTGGGCTTCAGGTGGTCGAAGTTAGGCGGGCTCCACACTGGGCTTTTCGGGCCGGCGAAACTCGGCCAGAAAGGCGTCTGCCCAGGTTGGCACGCTCATGTCGGCGCGGGCCATGCGCGGCACCAGGTCACGGGCGGAGAAATCGCGGCAATCCTGGAGGACGCACTGAAAACTGTGCCAGCCGCCACTCCGCAGGCCATTGAGGCCCACTTTGCCAAGGTCTACGCGCAAGCAATCGAAGACGGGCTGATCACGCCAGACGGGCTGGGGCCTGAGGGGGCGCTCGACGCGGCGGCGTGACCCGTGTTACAGCCCGCGCGTGAAGTCCGCCTCGGGTGACACGGTGTTAATTACTTTCGACAGATTCCAGATATCCCAGGTCGCGGCTTCCCGCGGACAGCATCTCCCGGATCCCGCGTCCCACCTGATCTCACGCCGGCTTCGCGCACTCGCCCCTTGATGTCAAAACGATCACTTCCCCAGAGTGGGGGGCAACACCTTCTGCCGAAAGGGAATTGTGCCATTGCCTAAATTTTAGGCAGCCTTCGTCGGGCCGGGTGTGGCGGTGGCGGGTAGAATCGGCGCCTTCCGTCAATCTGCATGAAGCGCCTCGATGAATTCCGCCGTCCGCTACACGATCCAGGCTGTCCAGCCGGCTGCCCATCTGTTCGAAGTCACGCTGCACCTCGATGCGCCCGATCCGACCGGGCAGGTGTTCAGCTTGCCGGCGTGGATTCCCGGCAGCTACATGATCCGGGAGTTCGCGAAGAACGTCGTCAGCCTGAGCGCCCAGCGCGGCGACACGCCGCTCGTGGTGACGCGGCCCGACAAGCACACCTGGCGCCTGCCCGCCGACGTGAGCGGCCCGGTGACGCTGCGCTACACCGTTTATGCGTGGGATCTGTCGGTGCGCACGGCGCATCTGGACCAGACCCACGGTTTCTTCAACGGCACCAGCGTCTTCCTGTGCGCCCACGGCTTTGAGGGGGCGGCCCATCTGGTGGACATCCTGCCGCCCGCTGGCCTTGAAGATGCGGGCTGGCGCGTGGCTACCAGCCTGCCGGAGGCTGGCGCAGAGCGCTACGGCTTTGGCCGCTATCAGGCCGAAAGCTACGATGCGCTGATCGACCATCCGGTGGAGATGGGCACCTTCTCGCTGGCGGAGTTCGACGCCTGCGGCGTGCCCCACGCGGTGGCCGTCACCGGCCGCCACGACTGCGACCTGACGCGGCTGGTGGAAGACTTGAAGCCGGTGTGCGAAGCGCAGATCCGCCTGTTTGGCGAACCGGCGCCGATGGACCGCTACGTCTTTCTGGTGATGGCGGTGGGCGACGGCTATGGCGGGCTGGAGCATCGGGCGTCCACCGCGCTGCTGTGCAGCCGGGCCGATCTGCCCCACGCGGGCATGGAAGCGCCGACGGAAGGCTATCGGCAGTTCCTGGGCTTGTGCAGCCACGAGTATTTCCACACCTGGAACGTCAAGCGCATCAAGCCGGCGGCCTTTGTGCCCTACGACCTCTCCCGCGAGAACTACACGCGGCTGCTGTGGGCCTTCGAGGGCTTCACGTCTTATTACGACGACCTGATGCTGGTGCGTACCGGGCGCATCACCCGGGCGGATTACCTGGCCCTTCTGGGCAAGACCATCAGCCAGGTGCACAAGGGCAGCGGCCGGCGCAAGCAGAGCGTGGCAGAGTCGTCCTTCGAGGCGTGGACCAAGTATTACCGCCAGGACGAGAACAGCCCCAACGCCATCGTCAGCTATTACACCAAGGGTGCGCTGGTGGGCCTGCTGCTGGATCTCAACCTGCGGGCCGACAGCCAGGGCGGCACAAGCCTGGACGACCTGATGCGGGCCCTGTGGCAGCGCCACGGCCAGACGGGTGTGGGCGTGGCCGAGGACGGTCTGTTTGCACTGGCCACCGAGCTGGGCGGTGCCGATCTCGGCGACTGGCTGCGGGAGATCGTCGACGGCGCCGGCGAGCTGCCGCTGGAGGCATGGCTCAAGCGCGTTGGCGTCGAGCTTGCCTGGGAGGCGCCCAGCGAAGCGCCGGGCATCGGCGTGCGCACCACCGCCGACGGCGACGCGCTGAAGATCGCCAACGTGTTTGACGGTGGCCCGGCGCAAGCGGCGGGGCTGTCGGCGGGTGACGTGCTGGTGGCGCTGGACGGGCTGAAGGTCACGTCCGGCAATTTCGACAAGCAGCTCGCCCGGCGCATGGCCGGCGAGCGGGTGGAGATTCACGTCTTCCGTCGGGACGAGCTGATGCGCTTTGAGGTGGAACTGCGCGCCGCGCCGGCCGATGTGGCGAAGCTGGCGCTGGCCGACGATGCACCGGCTTCGGTGATGGCGCTGCGGGAAGGCTGGCTGGCGGGTTAATCCCGCGTTGCGCCCTGCGACGCGTAGTGCAGGTAGAACCCGAACAGCACCGACGCCGCGACGGTGCTGAGCACTGCAGCCTGCCAGAAACCCGCCACGCCCTGGGGCGGCAGCAGGCTGCCCAGCCCGTGAAAGCTCAGCCAGTTGCCACCGGCGAGGCCGATGCCCCAGAAACACACCGTGTGGATCAGCATCGGCCCGAAGGTGATCTTGTAGCCGCGCAGGGCGTGGGCGGCGACGGTCTGGATGGCGTCGAAGAACTGGTAGAGGCAGATGTAGATCACCAGCGATGCGGCGAGGTCGCGCACGGCTGGGTCGGTGGTGTAGGCGGCCATGATCGGTTCGCGGACGAACCACACGCCGATGCTCACCAGCGTCGATAGCCCGGTGGCGAACAGGATGCCGGCCCGAGCGGCACGCCGCGCGCCGGTGCCGTCGTGCCCGCCCAGCGCCTGGCCGACCAGCACCAAGGTGGCGATGGCGATGGCCAGCGGCAGCATGTAGATCAGCGCCGACAGGTTGCCGACGATCCGGTGGCCCGCCACCACCGTGGCGCCCAGCCGGGCCACCAGCAGGGCAATGAGGGTGAACGAGGTGATCTCGACAAAGCTCGAAAAGCCCATCGGCAGCCCCAGCCGCAGGAGCTCGCCAAGCTGGGCGGCTCGGGGCGGTTGCCAGCGGGAGAACAGGTGGTAGGGCTGATAGGCGGGCGTGCGCTGGACGTGGATCAGCGCTGAGACCACAGCCAGCCAGCAGATGCAGGCACTCGACACCGCGCAGCCGACACCACCCATTGCTGGCAGGCCCAGGTGGCCGTTGATGAGCGCCCACGAGAGCGGAATGTGCACGGCGGTGGTGGCGAGGCTGATGAACATCAGCACCCGGGTTCGCCCGAGGGCGTTGGTGAAGGCGTAGAACGTGCGGTACAGGAACACCGCCGGCAATCCCCAGGCGACGGTGGCGAGGTAATCCCGGGCGCGGGTGTCCACCTCCGGGCTCACGTCGGCGAGCTGCATCAGCCAGTCCGGGTGGCGCAGGAAGAGCACGGCGGGCACCGACAGCGCCAGGGCGAGCCAGAAGCCCTGCTGCACGGCGGGCCCGATCTCGTCGTTGCGACCGGCGCCCACATGGTGTGCCACGGTGGGCGCCACTGCCTGCAGGATGCCGACCATCAGCATCACGACCGAGATGTAGATGCCGCTGCCCACCGCCACGGCGGCGAGGTCGGTGGTGCCGTAGCGGCCCGTGAGCACGGTGTCGCTGACCATCTGGGTCATCGATGAGAGCTGGGCAATGAGCACCGGCCAGGCGAGGGCTGCGATGCGCTGGAAGAGGGCGACGGGGGATTTCATGGGCGGCGTAGTGTAGCGCGGCGGGGCGGGGTGTTTCAGGCGAAGTAGCCGTGCAGGAACCACCCGTGGGGCGGCCGGCGATCCCGGAAGACCCACACCAGGCTGCGGTCGCGGCGGCGGGCTACGTAGTAGTCCCGGGCGATCTCGGCGTCGTCGCCATCCCACCAGCCGGATTCGATGCGTTCGGGGCCGGCGAGAAGGTTCTCGGCCGCTGGCTGTTGGATGGGGCGCGGCTCGGCCAGCAGCCACAGGGGGCGTGGTGCGGATGGCAGGGCGTCGGAAGCAGCGCTCGCGCGTGGCCGGGCGAGGGGATCGACCCGTCGCCAGGCGAGTTCCGGCCGGTGGTCGGGGTGGGTGGCGAGGCAGCGCACGGCTTCGTGGCCGAGGCGTGCGCGCAGGGTGGCGACGAGGAGGTCGGGGTCGCCGTCTTCGCCGGCCTTGGCGTCGAACAGATCGCTGCGGGGCGGGGCGATGGGGCAGGGCGCGTCGGCCTCGATGCGCACGGTGTCCACCGGTGCCGGCAGGGCCTGGCGGCTCAGGTGCTCCCGGGCCAGCAGCTGGCAGCGGGCCATGTCGCGGGTAAGGGTGCCGAGCACGATGTCGAGCCGGGCTTCCCGTGCGAGGCCTCGATGGGCGCTGGTGAGGGCTTCGAATTCCAGCACCAGGGAGAAACGCTCCAGCCCGGCCTGGCGCCCGTCCAGCCATCCGCCCAGCCCGCCAAGCAGACGGCGCACGGCGAAGAGCAGGGTATCCACCTGATCGCTGGGCGCCGGCAGGGGCAGGCTGGCGGTGTAGTGTTCCGGTGCGACATACCACCGACGCGGGTCGGGTGTGGCGCCGTAGGCGCGATCAAGCAGATCGGTGATCGCCTGGGCCTGACGCCGGGCGAGGCCGCTGCGGGGCAGGCGACGGACATCACCCAGGCAGCGGGCGCCGATGCCAGTGAGGAGTTCGAGGGTGTCCGCGCTGAGGCCGGGCTCGTCGGCCAGGGTGCCGAGGGGCAGGGCATCGAGGGTTTCCGGCAACTTTGCGGGGTCGGTGATCTGGCTGCCCGGGGCGCAGCGGGCGAGCCAGCGGGCAGCCAGCGGGGTTGGTGCTACGGCGAGCAGGGCGGTGAAGCCCAGCTCGGTCAGACCGTCGGTGATTGCTGCGCAGGCAGGGTCGAGCCCGCCGAATAGACGCAGACTGGCACGGATTTCGAGTTGCAGGGTGGCGGGCGGATCAAGGCTGACTGACGAGGTGAAACGCCCGGCCCAGCCAGCGATCTCTGCAAGGGCGGCGGTTTCCCGGGCGATATCCCGATCAATCAGTGTCAGGCTGGGCAGGAGCGCCAGGGCGCTGGCGCGTTTGAGCCCGGCTTCGATTCCGCAGGCCTGGGCAGCAGGCGTTGCTGCCAGCACGCGTTGGCGTGGACGGGGGCTGAGAACCGCCAGCGGGCCAGTTTCAGCCTGCCCCCGTGCGAAGACCTGCAGGGGCAGATCGGGCAGGTAGAGGGCGCACCAGAGCATGGATGACGGCATGACCGGAAGGCTGGGTGGATTGGGGCGATGGCGCCGGCCTGACGGGCAGCCGAGGCAGATCAATGGCAACTGGGCCGGCCAGTTGTGGGCCGCGGCGCTTGAGTACGCGCACGTCCACCCCGCCATCCCGTGCCGTAAGCGCAAGACGCAGCACAGCCGGCGATGGCTGACCCGCCACTGTGGCAGGCCGTATCAGGATAAGTGTCGTGGCGCTTTCTTCCGCAGCCAGCTGAAGTCGGCGAAGGGCGCCGTTGTCAGCCTCGGCCAGCCACATCACGACGGCTTCGCAGCTATGGGAGTTGAGCGACTGGCGGGCCGCCCAGCGGGCATGGGCGGGGCTTTCGGCATCAACGAGGAGCAGCCGCTCGAGGGGAATGCCCGCGCCAGAGAGGGCCGGCGCATAAAGCTGGCCTGGCGGCGCAATGCAGACGGCCCAGCGCCTTTCGGGCACCCGCTGGAGCAGGGGCAGGATCAGGCCGAGCTCGCCGACACCTGTGTGGGGGACGAGGATTTCGGTGAGTGCGCCGACCGGCCAGCCCTTGCCGGGCAGTACGGCATCCAGGGTGGGATGGCCGGTGGCAATGCCTGGCGCTGCCGAGGCAACCTGATCGCCACGCCACACTAGATGCTGCAACGCGTCTGGGGAGCGAAGGACAGAAACAGCCGGAGGCGCCATGGCAATAAATGAACTAGGCTGTGAGTGAACGCTTCATGCCTTGCACGCCAGGTGCCGCAGCGCGGTTGCCTGCCGATTGCAGGGCAGGGCAACCGTTTGTGCTGACGAGGATCAGAGGCTGTCGTTGCGGATCAAACCGACCGCGAGGCCTTCGATTTCCAGCGGCTCGTTGCGGGTGTCGACAATGATGGGTTCAAAGTCGGGGTTTGCCGGCAGGAGTTCGACGATCGGCCCCTTGCGGGACAGGCGCTTCACGGTGACGTCGTCTTCCATGCGGGCCACGATGATCTGGCCGTCCCGGGCTTCGGTGGTGCGATGGACGGCGAGCAGGTCACCGTCGAGGATGCCTGCGTCGCGCATGCTCTGGCCGCGAACCTGAAGCAGGTAATCGGCTCGGGGCGAGAACATGTTGGGGTCAACATGGAAGCGGCGCTGGATGTGCTCGGCGGCAAGAATCGGGCTACCTGCAGCCACCCGCCCGACGAGGGGCAGGCCGAGGGATTCGACGAGACGGATGCCCCGGGCACGGCCTTCTTCCAGCGAGATGACCCCCTTGCTGGCGAGCGCGCGCAGATGGGTTTCGGCAGCGTTGGGGGATTTGAAGCCAAACGCAGTACAGATTTCCGCCCGCGTGGGCGGGCGACCTTCATGCTCGACGGTATCGCGGATGAGTTGAAGGATTTCTTGCTGACGGGCGGTGAGTTGTTCGGACACGGCATACTCCTGAAGTCTTATGTAATTATATACAGGGTTTTGCGCATGACAAGCTGTAGATGGGCTTTCCGGGGGGCTCTGCTCGTGATAAACATCAAAATCTGAAGACAAAGCGCTTGAGGCTGGGGCGCCAATGGACTATTCATTCAAGGGTGCCCGTCGCGCGCCAAAAGCCTGACGAGGCATCATAAGCAAAGACAAGAAGAACAGAGAACAGCACGTGTCCGAATCGCCTAATCAGCAGGGCTCCGCTTGCCGGGCCCTCAGCCCCCAGAGGAGATTTTCATGCTTGTCAGCCCTCAACACGCTTCGGGTAGAGTTCTCAAGGCGGCTCGGTTAGAATCCCCCGCCGAAGCGGTAGCCCCGACCGAAGGTCAGTCCGCACCGCTCTTTTCCCTGCCCGATGCCGACATGGAAATGTTCGATCTGGCGTCGGTGCTGGGCACCCACCACGTTGTGCTGTATTTCTACCCCCGTGACAACACGCCCGGCTGTACCCGTCAGGCGATCGATTTCAGTGATCACGATGCCGATTTCGCGAAGGAAAAATGTATCGTGATCGGCATCAGCCCCGATGACTGCCTCACCCACGCTGATTTTCGCGACCAGCACGGCCTGTCGGTCGAGCTTTTGTCCGACGAAGATGGCGACGTGTGCAGGCTTTACGGTGTGTGGCAGTCGGCGGTGGTGGATGGCGTCATGAAACGCAGCGTGCGTCGTTCGACCTTCATCATTTCCAGTGATGGCGTGCTCCGCCATGTGCTGCACGATGTGAATCCCCGTGGCCACGCGGCCGAAGTCTTTCAGCTGGTAAAGCAACTCAACTCAAGGAATGTAAATGGAAATCGCCAAGAACACGGTCGTCACGCTTGATTACTCGGTCAAGGACCCGGATGGCAACATGATCGACGACGGTCACCACCCGCTGGTGTACCTCCATGGCGGTTACGACGGCATCTTCGCCGTGATCGAAGAAGCGCTCCACGGCAAGCAGGTTGGCGAGAAGCTGACGATCAAGCTGGCGCCGGAAGATGCCTTTGGCGAGTTTGACGAAGAACTGGTGCTGGTGGAGGACGCCTCCCTGTTCCCGGACAACATCGAAGTGGGCATGTCCTTCGAGCGCGTTGGCGATAACGACGACGAGGAAATGGTCTACCGCATCACCGACATCGCCGACGGCAAGGTGGTTGTCGATGGCAATCATCCCCTCGCCGGCACTGCGCTGATCTTCGACATCACCGTGAAGAGCGTGCGTGCGGCCAGCGCCGAAGAAGTCGGCCACGGTCATGTGCATGGCGAAGGTGGTCATCACCACTGATCACATGTCGGCTGAGGGGCGCTTTCGCGTCCGTGTCCTCAGCCGGTTCATGGATTCGAGCGGACCGCCTGGCGGTCCGTTTTCTTTGGGATGTGCAGACTCCAAATGGAAGCTCAAAGCTTGCTGAAGGTCGAGCAGTTACGGGTTGAACTCGGGCCGAGGGATAAACCCCTGCGTCCGGTGGATGGCATCAGCTTCGAGGTGTCGGCGGGGCGCACGCTGGCGCTGGTGGGCGAATCGGGCTGCGGCAAGTCGATGACGGCGCTGGCCTGCATGGGCTTGCTGCCTGCTGGTGGGCGGATTGCCGATGGGTCGATCATGCTGGGCGACGAGGCCTTGCACACCATGCCCGAGACGCAGATGCGCGATGTGCGCGGCAACCGGCTGGCAATGATCTTCCAGGAGCCGGCCACCAGCCTCAATCCGGTGATGACCGTCGGCGACCAGATCGGCGAGGTGCTCGTCCGTCACCGGGGGCTGCATGGCCGTCCGGCCTGGGATGAAGCCGAGCGGCTGCTCACGGCCGTCGGCATTCCGGATCCCGCGCGTCGTCTGGGTGAGTACCCGTTCCAGCTCTCCGGCGGCATGAAGCAGCGGGTGATGATCGCCATCGCCCTGGCTGGTGATCCGAAGGTGCTGATCGCCGATGAGCCGACCACTGCGCTTGACGTGACGATCCAGGCCCAGGTGCTCGATCTGCTGGCAGAGCTGCAGGTGAGCCGTGGAATGGGCATGCTGCTGATCACCCACGATCTGGGTGTGGTGTCGCGGATGGCTCATCGGGTTGGCGTGATGTACGCCGGCGAACTCGTCGAGACCGGGCCGCGGGAGGTTTTCTTCAGCGAGCCGCTGCACCCCTATTCACGCAAGCTGTTCGCGGCGCTCCCCACGTCGGAGCAGCGGGGCAGGGCGCTGGAGACGCTGGTCGGGCAGGTTCCCCGACTGGGCGAGCGTCACCCGGGCTGCCGCTTTGCCGATCGCTGCCCGCAGGTCCATGAGCGTTGCCGCCGCGTGGCGCCCGCCATGCATGGCGTCGGCGAGCAGGCGGTGCGCTGCCATCTATATGATCCGGTCGAAAAGATGGGCTGGGTCGAATCGCCCCGTCAGCCCGATGCGGTGCTCACCCGTCAGGAGGCGGAGGGCAAGGCGCTCGAGGTGGATGCGCTACAGGTTCACTTCCCGGTGCGGAAGGGGTTGTTTCGGCGCGTGGTGGGTTACGTCAAGGCGGTGGACGGTGTTTCGCTGGATGTACCCGCCGGAGAGACGCTGGCGCTCGTCGGTGAATCCGGTTGCGGCAAGACCACTGCCGGCAAGGCGCTGCTCAAGCTGGTGCCTTCAAGCGGCGGCAGCGCCCATTATGGCGAGCACGATCTTCTGGCCTTGTCGCCGCGCCAGTGGCAGCCACTGCGGCGCGATCTGCAGATGATCTTTCAGGATCCTTTTGCGTCGCTCAATCCGCGCATGCGCGTGGGCGAGATTCTTGAAGAAGGGATGCTGGCGCTGGGCGTCGAACCTGATATGTCGGCCCGGTCTGCTCGTATCGACGGGCTGCTGCGTCGGGTCGGGCTCGATGCGGCCATGCGCCATCGTTTTCCCCACGAGTTCTCCGGCGGCCAGCGTCAGCGCATCGCCATTGCCCGGGCGCTGGCGGTGTCGCCGAAGCTGATCGTCTGCGACGAACCGACGAGCGCCCTGGATGTGTCGGTGCAGGCGCAGATCCTCAACCTGCTGCGCGAACTGCAGGCCGAGTATGGGCTGTCGTATCTGTTCATCACCCACAACCTGGCTGTCGTGGATTACCTCGCGCACCATGTGGCGGTGATGTACCTGGGCAGGATTGTCGAGCGAGGGCGTGTCGAGGAGGTGCTGCGTGATCCGCGCCATCCTTACACCCGAATGCTCCTTGATGCCGTGCCCAGGATTGAGACTGCCGGGCTTTCCAAGCGGGCGGGCGCCAAGGGGGACATGCCATCGCCGCTCAATCCGCCAAAGGGTTGCCACTTTCATCCCCGGTGCGCTGTTGCGAACGACGCATGTCGCACGAGCTATCCGGACGAAGTTTCGGTTTCGGCGACCCGCGTGGTGCGTTGTCACCTGGTATCCAGAGAGGGGTGACGCCAAGGTGCAGGCATCGATGCAAATTTGCGCGTGTGACGCTGTTTTGAATTAATTTCCCCAAACCTCTTGACGAGTTCTGATAGTTCTTTATAATTCGGCGCTCTTCGCAGCGCAGTTGTTCAGCGCGGTGGAGGGGGGGTAGGCCGGAGGATTGGCTGCTTCTGCGCAGTCAGGTGTTTGCGGCGAAGTTTAAAAAG
>NZ_BSPX01000004.1:123950-128352 GCF_030161255.1 Zoogloea oryzae | reverse complement strand
TCAGCGTCACCGGCGGGGCCCAGGTCACCGGCGGCGACGCCGTGCTCGGCACCGGCGCCGGCACCGGCAACGTGGTCTTCAACGGCACCCTCGGCGCCGACGGCACCCCGCGCGGCCTCACGGTCTCTGTGGGCACCGGCAACGCCACCTTCAGCGACGTGGTCGGCGGCACCAGCCCCCTCGGCGCGCTGGCGGTCAACAGCGCCGGCACCACCCGCTTCGACGCGGCGGTGAGCGCGGCCAGCGTCACCACCGACGAGCCGGGCACCACGCTGCTGAACGGCAACGTCACCACCAGCGGCGCGCAGGTCTATCACGACATCGTCGAAGTCCGCTCGGGCATCACCCTCGGCACCACCAACGGCGCCGTCACCTTCGACAAGACGGTGGATTCCGAATCCGGCGAGACCAACGCCCTCACGGTGAGCACCGGCAGCGGCAACGTCACCTTCACCGATGTCGTCGGCGACACCACCGCCCTCGGCGCGGTCACGGTGAACAGCACCGGCACCACCAAGTTCAACGCCGCGGTGACTGCGGCCAGCGTTGCCACCAACGCCGGCGGCACCACCCAGATCAACGGCAACATCACCACCACCGGCACCCAGACCTACAACGACGCGGTCGAGCTGCAGGCCCCGCTCACCCTGGCCACCACCAACAGCGCCGTCACCTTCGGCGGCACCGTGGATTCCCAGGTCACCGGCGGCGTCGGCGAAGCCAACCCGCTCACCGTCAATGCCGGCACCGGCGACGTGAGCTTCATGGGTGTGGTCGGCGGCGCCGTGAAGGGCGCGCCGGGCGCGATCGTGGTGAACAGCAGCGGCACCACCCTGTTCAACGCGGCCGTCACCGCGGCCAGCGTCACCACCGACGCCCCGGGCAAGACCCAGCTCGGCGGCAACATCACCACCACCGGCGCCCAGCACTTCCAGGACGACGTGGAGGTGCTCGCCGACGTCACCCTGGCCACCACCAACGCCGCGGTCAGCTTCGACAAGACCGTGGATTCGGCGGCCGGCCAGACCGCAGCCCTCACCGTGGGCAGCGGCAGCGCGGATGTCACCTTCAGCGGCATTGTCGGCGGCACCGATGCCCTCGGCGCCCTGACGGTCAACAGCACCGGCACCACCCTGTTCGCCGACGCCGTCACCGCGGCCAGCGTCACCACCAACGCCGGTGGCACCACCCGCCTTGGCGGCGACGTGACCACCACCGGCGCCCAGACCTACAACGACGCCGTCGAGCTGCTCACCGGCGTCACCGTCACCACCACCAACAGCGCGGTGAGCTTCGGCGGCACGCTGAACTCGGAAGCCAGCGAGGGCAACAACCTCACCGTCGTCGTCGGCAGCGGCGACGTGGGCTTCACCGGTGCGGTGGGCGGCGCGGCCACGGGCCGCCTCGGCACCCTCACCGTCACCAGCGCCCACGACGTGACCGCCAACGCGATCAGCGCCGGCGCGCTCGTCCAGACCGCCGGCAGCGGCACCACCACCCTGAACGGCGCCGTCGATACCGACACCGCCGCCGGGGTCAGCCTGGCCGGCACCAATCTCGCGGTGAACGCCGGCGTCACCACCACCAACGGTGGCGTCGTCACCCTCAATCAAAGTGGTACCACGGCGCTGTCGGCGTCCGGCGACATCAACGCCGACGGGGCCGTCCACATCACCGCCGCTGGTGGCATCAGCACCGCGGGCGACATCACCACCAACGCTGCCAACGTCACCTTCGCGTCGGCCACCACCCTGACCGGCCCGGTCACCATCAACACCAATGGCGGCACCAGCACCATCCAGTTCGCCAGCACGGTGGATAGCGATGCGGCCGGCACGCCGCGCACCCTGCGCCTCGCCACCGGCAGCGGCGGCCTCAACTTCGTCGCCGCGGTGGGCGGCACCCACGCCCTCGACGAGCTGCGCCTCGAGTCGGCCGGTGTCATCACCCAGAGCGGCGCGGCCCCGATCAAGGCCGCCAAGCTGGCCATCAAGTCGGCCGGCAACGTCACCCTCGCCAACACCGGCAACGACGTGGATGTGCTCGCCGCGCTGCTGTCCGGCGGCGCCAGCCTGGCCTTCGTGGATCAGGACGGCGTCGAGGTCGGCACCATCGACACCGCCGCGCTGCAGATCGTCGGCATCACCAACACCGGCGGCAGCTCGAATGTCAGCCTGACCCTCGGCGGCGCGCTGACCCAGGCCGTCGGCTCCCCGATCCTGATCGGTGGCAACCTGACCCTCGACACCAGCGCCTACGAGGCCGCCGACGTTGCCGTGAAGAACGTCCACGCCGCGGGCACCGTGCTCGACGACTCGCTGATCGCCGGCGCCTTCACCCTCGACAGCACCGGCGCCGTCACCCAGAAGGCCGGCACCCCGCCGGCCGAAGATGCCTTCCTGCAGGTGGGCGGCAGCTTCGATCTGGTCGGCGCGGGCCAGTTCAGCTCGGGCAACTCGTCGAAGAACCTCATCGGCGGCGGCTCGGCAGCCGTGTCGGGCAACGAGATCCGCCTGTTCGGCGTGATCACCCTCAGCATGAGCGGCACCACCCTGCAGGCCTCGGCCTTCAACGGGGTGAGCACCACCACCGCCAGCGTCGCCGGCGCCAAGCTGGCCAGCGGCCTGCAGGTGGTGTCGGATGCCGGCGGCAAGACCATCTCGGCGGTCGCCGGTGGCAACGCCATCGTGCTGAACGACAGCAACAACATCGGCGGCCTGCTGAAGATCACCACCAAGGGCACCTTCAGCGACACCGGCTCGTCGGGCATCACCGGCATCAACCAGTCCGGCGCGCTGGATCTGGGCGCGATCAGCCTGATCGTCCAGCAGAGCACCGCCAACGCCAGTTCCGGCGTGACCGGTGCCGGCGCCCTCAACCTGGGCAACGTTGGCAACCAGTTCAGCGGCAACGTGGCCGCCACCGCGGTGGGCATGAACGCCACCCTCAACGCCAGCGGCGACCTCGCCCTCGGCTCGGTGACGGCTGCCAACCTCGCGGTGGGCAGCACCGGCAACCTCACCCAGGGCGCCAACACGGCAGTGCGTGTGGGCACGCTGGCGATCACCGGCGCCCAGTCGGCCACCCTCGACAACGCCAACCGCATCGGCACCGTGGCGGCCAGCAGCGTCTCCGGCGCGCTGTCCCTCGCCAACGCCCAGACCCTGGCCGTGGGCACCGCCGGCGGCATCGACGGCATCACCGCCACCGGCCCGGTCACCCTGCGTACCACCAGCGGCGACATCGTGCTCGACAAGGGCATCACCGTCAGCGGTGCGTCCGACATCACCCTGGCCTCGGCCGCCAACTTCACCAACCACGCCGGCGCCGCCGCGCTGACGGTGGGTACCGGCCACTGGCAGGTGTGGTCCACCGACCCGGCAGCCGACACCCTCGGCGGCCTCGCGCCGGACTTCAAGCAGTACGACGCCACCTACGGCACCTCCAGCGTGCTGGGCACCGGCAACGGCCTGCTCTACACCCTGGCGCCGGAACTGACCGTTGCGCTGACCGGCAGCGTCGAGCGCGTCTATGACTCGACCACCGCCGCCACGCTTGCCCAGGGCAACTTCAACATCACCGCCGGCCTGCTGGCGGGCGACGCGGTCGTCTTCGGCACCGCCGGCACCTACGACGACAAGAACGTCGGCAACGCCAAGCTGGTCTCGGTCAGCCCGGTGATCGACTCGGTCAGCGCCGGCAGCATCGCGGTCTATGGCTACAAGCTGGCCAGTGGCTCCACGGCGATCGACGCCAACATCGGCAAGATCACCAAGGCCACCCTCAGCGCCGTCACCGGCATCACTGCCAGCGACAAGAACTACGACGGCAACGACAGCGCCACCCTCGCCACCGGTTCGGCCGGCTTCACCGGCAAGTACGCCGGCGACCTGCTGGCGGTCGATACCGCCACCGGCAACTTCGCCAGCAAGAACGCCAGCGCCACCCCGGGCACGGTGAACATCACCGGCATCACCCTCACGGGCACCGATGCCGGCAACTACACCCTGGCCGACACCACCGCCAGCACCACCGCCACCATCAACCCCTACGCCGTCAGCCTCACCGGCAGCCGCGTGTATGACGGCACCACCGCGGTGGGCACGGGCGACCTGACCCTCGGCACCCTGGTGGGCAGCGAAACCCTGACCCTGTCCGGCGCCGGCAGCGTGGCCACCCGCCACGTGGGCACCGGCAAGACGGTGGATGTGAGCGGCCTCAGCCTGGTGGGCGACGGCACCGCCGGCGCCGGCCTCGCCAGCAACTACACCTTCACCGGCGGCACCCAGACGGTGGACGTGACGAAGGCCAACCTGTCGGTGACCACCTCGGATGTGACCAAGACCTACGACGGCAGCCTCGCGGCCTCCGGCACGGCCGTGGTCGCAGCGGGCGGCACCCA